>CAYGSQ010000264.1:0-5600 GCA_964352435.1 uncultured Gammaproteobacteria bacterium
TCCCAATGGGTACATGGCGCTTGCAAGAACGCCGCCGCCTGCGCCACCAGTTCAGGCATCACGGGTTGCAGATAGACCAGCAGTACGCGGAACTGGTTGAGCCCCTGAGTGCAAATAGCCTGCACCGTGTTGAGCTGCTCGGGGTCCTTGGCCAATTGCCACGGCTTGTGTCCGTCGATGTAGCGATTGGCCTCATCGGCAATGGCCATGATCTCGCGTGCTGCTTGTCCAAAGCGGCGTGCTTCAAAGTGCTCGGCGATCGAATCACCGGCTTTGACGGCGTCGTCGAACAAGGCCTGATCGTGCAGGGCTGGTGCGAGCTGGCCGTCAAACAGTTTATGAATGAAGCCGGCGCAGCGGCTGGCAATATTGACAAACTTGCCAATAAGATCAGCGTTGACCCGCGCGACAAAGTCTTCGGGATTGAAGTCGAAGTTGTCGATGCCGGGACTGAGTTTGGCAAAGTAGTAATAGCGCAGATATTCGGGACGCAAATGGTCGAGGTAGGTGCGTGCGCCGATCAACGTGCCGCGGCTCTTCGACATTTTTGTTTTGTTGTAGGTTAAAAATCCGTGTGTGCACACGGCTGTGGGCAAACGCAGCCCGGCGCCTTTCAGCACGGCCGGCCAGAACAGGCAGTGGAAATAGACGATGTCCTTGCCAATGAAATGGTAGGCCTCGTACTCGCTGTCGGCGTTCCAGAACGCATCGAAGTCAATGCCCGGCGTGCGCTCGGCCAGATGTTTGAAGCTGGCCAGATAACCGATTGGCGCATCGAGCCACACATAAAAAAACTTGCCCGGCGAATCCGGAATTTCGAAACCGAAATACGGTTTGTCGCGCGAGATGTTCCAGTCTTTCAGTCCGTCGTCAAACCACTCGGCGAGTTTGTTGGCGACGGCCGTGTCGATGGTGCCCGCCGCCATCCAGTCGCGCAGCGTTTGTTCAAAGTGCGTGAGTTTGAAAAACAGATGCTCGGTTTCGCGGGCGACCGGGGTGGCGCCGGAGACGACCGATTTGGGGTCGACCAGATCCATCGGGTCGTAGGTTGCGCTGCAGTTTTCGCAATTGTCGCCATACTGATCGGTGGTGCCGCAACGCGGGCAGGTGCCGCGCACATAGCGGTCGGGCAGGAACATGCCTTCCTGCTCGTCGTACGCTTGTGTGATGGTGCGCGTTTCGATGTGGCCATTGTCGCGCAGCGCCAAGTAGATTTTCTCAACCAGTGCTTTGTTTTCAGGCGAGTGTGTCGAGTGAAAGTTGTCGAACTGCACCTGAAAATCAGCAAAGTCCTGTGACTGCTCGGCCTGCATTTTTTCGACCAGTGCCTCGGGCGCGATACCTTCGGCCTGGGCACGCAGCATGACAGGCGTGCCGTGCGCATCAATCGCGCAAACGTAATAGCACTCATGGCCACGCAGGCGCTGGAAACGCACCCACATGTCGGTCTGGGTGTAGCCGACCATATGGCCCAAATGGATGGATCCATTGGCGTAGGGCAAGGCACAGGAAACGAAGATTTTGCGAGCCGTATCGGACATGGTGGTTCGAATAGTGAAACAGCGCCCGATTATGCCATAGCTGATTGATCCTTCGTGGGGTTCTTGCCCCTAGCCTGCATTATTCATGAACCATCGACTGCGGGCGCCGATGCACCACCGATCACAGGGCGTACTCCTTTTTGGGAGCTCAACGTACTGCGAGTACGCCGTCGCCCCCAAAAACTCCGTGCGCCCTGTGCCAGGCGGCATCTCGACATCGTCGTTGCGATGGTTCATGAATAATGCAGGCCAGGTGACCGGATTTATGCCTCGGACCCCGGCGGTGCAAAGTCCTTGAAGTTCTCTTTCTTGAGGGCTTTGAGATACGCCTGCTCGCCGGTGATCTCACGTTTGCGCACCAGCGCCTTGAGCGCCGTATCCATCGTCTGCATGCCGGCCTGCGCTGAACTTTGCATCGTATTCTCCATCTGGTCGATCTTGCCCTGACGGATAAGGTTCCCGATGGCGTTGTTATTGACCATGATTTCCATGGCCGCCACGCGTCCGTCGCCGGTCGAGCGCTTGACCAGCTGCTGCGCGACGACGCCACGCAAAGAGGTGGAGAGCATCGTGCGGATATGGGGCTGCTTGTCCGATGGAAACGTGTTGATAATGCGGTCGACCGTCGAGGCGGCGCTGTTGGTGTGCAGCGTGCCCATGACCAAAATGCCGGTTTCAGCCGCGGTCACGGCGATGCTGACCGTCTCAAGGTCGCGCATTTCGCCGACCAGAATGACATCCGGATCTTCACGCAGCGCCGATTTTAGCGAGGCGGCGAACGAGGGTGTGTGCTCGCCGATCTGACGCTGACTGATCAGACAGCCTTTGCGCTGATGCGTAAATTCGATGGGATCCTCAATGGTCAGGATATGCCCTTTGGTGTTGGTATTGATGTGGTCGACCATGGCTGCGAGCGTGGTGGACTTGCCCGAGCCGGTTTTGCCCGTCACGAGGACCAGACCCTGTTTCTCCCGACACATGTCGTAAATCGCGCGCGGAGCGTTGAGCTGTTCGAGCGTCAGTGCTCCGGCCGGGATGGCGCGCAGCACAGCGCCAAAGCCGCCAAGATGGCGAAAGGTATTGACCCGGAAACGGCCTTTCTCGCCAAACGCGTAGGCAAAATCGGCGCCATCGTTGGCATCAAAATCCGCGCGCGCCTTGGGGGTCATGATTTCAATCATCATGTCACGCACGGTGCCGGGCACGAGCGACTCGTCTTCGATTTGGATCAAGTCGCCGTACTGGCGGATACGCGGTGGATCGCCCGCGATCAGATGTAGATCAGAGCCCTTTTTGTCGAGCAGAATGTCGAGGTAGCGGTCAATGGTGTTCATGCTGATCTCCTACGACGACGGGGCTTCGAGATCGATGCCGGGCAGCATCGAACGGTCGGTGACGAAACGCTCGAAGTTTTTCTTTTCTTCGGCGTACAAATAGGCGTGATCGGGATCGACCTGTTTTGAGGTCACCAGATCGAGCAGCGCCTGGTCCATCAGTTGCATGCCCAGGTGCTTGCTCGTCTGTACCTGTGATGGAATCAGATGGGTTTGGTCCTGGCCGATCAACTTGCCAATGGCGCGGGTCATCACCATGATTTCGAGCGCTGCACGCCGGCCTTTGCCGTCCGGTGTTTTGACCAGCACCTGTGACACCACCGCCTGCAAGCTCTGCGCGAGAAAACTCTTGGCCTGTTCGCGTTCCTCGGTGGGCAGCGCGTCCAGAATTCTGTCAATGGACTTGACGGCGCCGGTGGTATGCATGGTGCCAAGCACCAGGTGTCCGGTTTCCGCGGCCGTCATGGCCAGCGAAATGGTTTCCGCATCGCGCATTTCGCCCACCAGAATCACGTCGGGATCTTCACGCAATGCCGCACGCAGACCGTCAGCAAAGCTGCCGACATGGGTGCCGACTTCGCGCTGAATAACCTGCGCACGCTTGCTCGGGTGCACGTATTCGATCGGGTCTTCCAGGCTGAGAATATTCAGTGGGCGCGTTTTATTCAGATGATCGATCATTGAAGCGAGCGTGGTCGACTTGCCGGTACCGGTAGCGCCGGTGACGAGCACCAGCCCCTGATGCAGATCGGTCAATGATTGGATGACCGGCGGCAAGCCCAATTGATCGAGCTCGGGAATGTCGTTCGGGATGTACCGGAACACCGCGCCAGGTCCCGTATCTTTATGAAACAAGTTGGCACGAAAGCGGACGCCTTCGCCCGTGACGTAGGAGAAGTCGAGATCGTTGCCCTCATTGAACAGCGCGTTCTGCGCCTCGGTCATGATCTCGGCAACGTAGGAGTTGAGCTCGTTGTCGCCCAAGTCGCGAAATTTGATCGGCATCAGATCGCCGCGCATGCGCAGCATTGGCGGCACTCCGACAGCCAGGTGAATATCGGAGCAGCCCTGAGCCAGGGCGAGCTTTAAAAACGCATCAATGCGTGAGGCCATTGTGTTCTCCGGACACGGTTAGCGTCCCGCAGTTTACACGAGGTTGGCCCTGGCAAATTGGGAGCCGGTTATCACTTTTGGGCTTGACGTGCCCTGCGTGCTAGGCGCTGACCAGCTGGGCTTCGAGATCGTCGCGCAGATCGTCCATTGTCTGATAGCGCTCCATCTTGTCGACTTCGAGCGCTTTATCGATGATGGCGACGATGGCCTTGGGTACCGACGGATTGGCTTCGCCCAGTGGCGTGCCGCCGCCCTGAACGTGCTGATACATGACCGACATGTGATCGCCCTTGGTGTAGGGCGGGGTGCCGTTCAGAAGCTCGTACAGGATGATGCCAAGGCTGTAGATGTCTGCTCGCTGATCGACTTTTTTGCCGAGAATCTGCTCGGGTGCCATGTATTTTGGCGAGCCAATGACATAACCGGTCTTGGTCAGCTGCGTATCACCGCTGCTGTGCGCGGAGGCAACACCAAAGTCCACCACCTTGACCAGCCCGTCGTTATTGATCAGCACGTTGGCGGGCTTGAGATCACGATGGACGATGCCAACCTGGTGCGCGACCGACATGCCCATTGCGATGTCGCGACCAATCGCCACGGCGCGCGCCGGGTCGAGCGGCTGATCGTTTTTGATTTCGCCGCGCAGCGTATGCGAGGGGAAATACTCCATCGAAATGGCGTACAAGCCACCCAGATGCAGAAAATCGTAAATCCGAATCACGTTGCGGTGGGTGATCTTGCGTGAGTAGCGCAGCTCGTGCACGAAGCGCTGCATCATCTCCTCGTCCGACGAAATGTTCTTGTTCAGGAACTTGAGCACCAGCCGCTCGCCGACGATGGAGTCTTCCACCAGAATGACCGTGCCGAATGCGCCCTTACCGATGTGCTGAATAAACTTGTAGCGGCCTTCGATGATCTGACCGGGCTCAAAGGTAGCCAGATCGAGTGTCGGCCCCTCTTTGGCCACTTCGGCAATTTTTTGCGGTGCATCGTCGATGAGCAGGGTCTTCTGCGGCTCAGCCATTTTTTCGGCGAGCTTGTTGCCCTGAATGGCCGTGGCAGAATATTTGGCGTCAACATCGGCACGCGCGCGCTTGAGGGCGTTGTCCAGTTGCGTGTCGCCCTGGGCGTCCTGCAAATCCAGTGCCCCGGCAATTTCCGGTGCCATACGTTCGGTGGCCAGTTTGCTCAGCGCAGCGGCCGCCTCCAGCTTGATTTCTTTTTCACGCCGTTCCAGCGCGATGAGCAGATCCGGCACGACGCTGCTGTCGCCCAGTGCGGACAAACCGCGAATGGCGGCGGGAATGGACTTGGGATGGCCTTCCAGCATGGCTCTCATCGCGGGCACGGCCTGCGTGGCACCCATGTCGGCCAACGCGTCAACGGCGCGCTCTCGCACCCACCAGTCCGGGTCTTTGGTGGCGTCCATCAGATAATTGATCGCGCGTTCGCTTTTGGTGCTGTTCAGAATTTCGATGGCGGCGCGGCGAATATGTTCGTCGTCGTCATTAATCAGTTCGAGTACGGCATCGACGACGCGGTCGCCGCCGATTTTGGCCAACGCGTCCGTCGCGCGCGATCGTACCCACCAGTCACTCTCCTGCAGCGCATC
>CAYGSQ010000265.1:0-5599 GCA_964352435.1 uncultured Gammaproteobacteria bacterium
CAACTCGGTCGGCGTGGCTGGCCAGCCCGACGTCTGGTACACCTACCTGCCGCCGGGCCCCGGGATATTGCGCGCCAACACCTGCGGCACGCGGCAGTCCAGCGGTCTCGACACAACACTGTCCGTCCACACGTCCACCGGTGCCACCGGTACCCCTGCAAACCAGCTGGATGTCAATGACGACTATCAATCCGGTAGCGACCCCGGCGCGGCGGGTTGTCAACCGGCGTTTCCTTTCGACTCAGCCGTGGCGCTTGAGGTGAGTGGTGGTGAGCCCTTGCTGATTCGAGTGTCTCAGTTTCAGGCGCCACCCGGCGACTTCGTTTTGAACCTCGCATTTGAACAACAGATGCCGGATAGTGACGGCGATGGTATACCTGACGATGCTGACAATTGCCTCTTCGTATCCAACACCGACCAACGTGATACCAACGGCGATGGCTTCGGCAATTTGTGCGACGCCGATCTTAACAACGACGGCATAGTCAACGTGAGCGACCTTGGTGTGTTGAGGAGCGTGTTCTTCAGTAGTAACGCCGACGCGGATTTCAACGGCGACGGCGTGGTCAATGTCGCCGATCTTGGACTGATGAGGGCGAGCTTCTTCACGGCGCCAGGACCGAGCGGGATTGCCGGCCGCCGTCAAGTGACGTTGAAGTAGTACTGGCGAGTATCGCGGTAACGATCCCCGGTCGTGCTGGCCGGAAAATCGACAGGCATCAAGGATCAGACGACGCAGGAACGCCGGTTTATCGGGACAGTGGCAGTGTAGGAAGCGGTGCAATCTGTCCCGACGCTTCCAGGCGAGCCAGGTTGGCACGCTGCTCGGCCAGCTCTTCGAGGATTTCGTTATTCATGGCCTGAAATTCCGGGTGGTCGAACAGTGAGGCCGGCACCATCCGGTGCTTTGTCAGGTCCAGCCGTCCGCCCATTGCGCGCCAGTCACGCAGGCTTTGCAACGCCTTGTCGTGGTTCCTCATGGCAACATGCAGCCACGTGTCGAGCGTTTGAATACCGCTCCATCGATGCCGTGACTTTGCAGAGAGATTATCGAGAATCAGGCGTGTCAGGGGCACCGCCTGCTGATTGCGGCCAACGAGGTGCAGGGCGGTCGCGTAAACGATGGCCAGTTTGAACTGATTGTTATCCTCCAGGACCGTGGGGTCCGCGAGAACGGCATCGGGATACGCGCTAAGCCTCGGATGGCGCGTCTCAATGCGGTCGATGACTCGCTCCGGATTTCCCAGTGCCAGATCGAATCCGCTGAGCATTTCATCGATTGCGGCGTCCCCGCCGCCGAACCTGGCCTCGATGTCGGCGAACGCACGTTCCGCCTGCGCCGATTCACCTCGCGCAAGATGAAGCCTGACCCGCGCAATGTTCACCCACAGCAGATCACGGTTTGGCTCCCATTCGAGAACCAGCTCATACAGCCGGACCGCCTCATCGTAATTTCCGATCTCATCGTAGGCTGCGGCCATATGAAACGAATCTCTTGGCGTCTGCGGGTCCATAGAATGATATTTGCGAAAGAAGCGGATCGACTGGTCGAACTGGTAGCGCTTCACCTGGTGCAGTTCGGCGAGCAGTCGATACGTCTCTGCGAAATCCGGTGCAATGGTAGCGGCCACGTCCAGCATCGCCTGTGCTTCATCGATACGATTCAGTCGCATCAGGAGTTGACTGGATACCGTGAGGGTTGCCGGGTTCTGGGGATCGAGAAGTTTGAGCGAGTCCAGTAGCTCCAGCCCCTCCTCTTCTTCCCGGTAGTACCACGTCTTGAACGCAGCGTACATCCGAAGGGCGTCCGCGTTCCCCGGCTTCAGTTCGAGCGCTTTCCTGAAGGCGGACTCCGCCGCCGCAAGATTACCCTTGTTGAGCTCAAGCACCGCCAATGCCGCGTAGGCTTCGCTGAGGTCGGGATTCAGGCTTAGCGCCTTCTCGATAGCGACCTCGGCCAATGCCAGACTGTCGTTTGAATTCATGCCGCTTTGGTGCCCTTCTTTGAGCAGGGCCAGCCCCCTTAGAAGTGACAGTCCCAGCTGAGCTTGTGCCTCGGCAAAATCCGGATCGAGCTTTACGGATTCCTGAAAATGCGCCGTCGCATCACTGAATCCCCGCGTTGTGATGGACGCTGCGCTGATGCGCCCTCGAAAGAATTCTTCCAGCGCTGCCAAGTTGTTAGTCGGTACCTCAGCGAAAGTCTGTCGCTCTTGTTCGGAGAGTGCTGCCTGCAATTGGCCGGCCACGGCGAGCGCGATTTCACTTTGAACAGCAAACACGTTTTTTGCATTGAGTTGCCTTGTATAAGTCTCGGCCCAGATGGGTTTGTCCGTCGCCACATCGATCATCTGAACGTTGATGCGAACCTGATCTGCAGCACGCTGGACACCGCCCGCAATAATGAGCGCGGAACCCAGCTCCCGGCCGATAGTGAGAGTGGATTTGCCGCTGTCGCGGTAGGTCATGACCGAAGTGCGGGATATCGCGGTCAACCCACTCAGCTTGGTGACTTGCGTAATGAGATCGTCGTGGAAGCCATCGACAAAGAATGCGTCATTCGCAAGATTGCTTCGGTTGGCGAAGGGCAAGATCGCGATGGTGTTCGGCCGCAGTTCTGCGGCAACGGCCAGCGCGTCTGCCGCGCCCCCGGCCGGGGCTGCTGGCTTCCAGAACCAGGCGCTGGTGAGCGCGACAGCCAAGAGAATTGCGGTCAAGCCAACAAACGATCGCCTCTGAGGCAGTCCACGATCCGTCGCGGGAGCGGGCGACGAATCTGAGCTACCAATGTTTGACGCCGGAAGTGGGTCTGAATGATGCTCGCTGACCTCACCGACAAACTGATAGCCCCGACCGCGAGCGGTCCGGATATATTTCTGCTGCTGACCGTTGTCGCCAATGACCGCGCGGGCCAGCTTGATTTCATTGCTCAGTACGTTGTCTGAAACCACGCGACCGGCCCAGAGTTCTTCGAACAGCTCTTCCCGAGTTACAAGACGGTCACGGTGACGCATCAGGAAAATGAGCAGGTCGAAGACCTTCGGCGCTACCGAAAGGTCTTTGCCATCTTTTCTTACGACGAAGCGGTTCGTGTCAAATTCCAGTCCGGAACTCTGGAAAATCATGGCCAGCCTATGGCGAGGGTTTACGTTGCGCTGATATCGTGACACAGAAGATCGGCGGAAGCGACATTGCGCTTGATACTACATCGGCTGAGGCGTACGACGCTGAGCGTAGCCGAGCGACCTTTGGGCTTGAAGGTGGGTATGGCAAATTACAAATATACCGCATGAATCCGTATAGTATCCACGCCTTGCAAAACCACATCAGAGCGCTACGATGATGAGCAGTGCATGACCTCGGTACCCTATTCATCCAGCTGCTAACCACCGTCTTAAAATTGCCGCCATTGTTCAAATGTCTCACCCGTTCATTCAGCGGTTAGTGGGTACCGTTAGAAGAGAGTTTACCGACCACACGTCTTTCTGGAATGCGTAAGATCTGGAAAAGAAGCTGAATGTTTTTGCAGGCTATTACAACGCCGCCCGTGTGCACCATTCACTCGGCCGTGCGACGCCAAAAACGAAGTCTGCCAATTGCCATCGCAAACTGGCGCGCTTGGAAAACTATCGATGGCAAAAGCACTGCCGCGGTCTTTACGAACTTCCCGTCGCCGCTTGATTAGTAATTCGCCACAGACAGGTCAGCTTTCCCGCTGTGCACGGCCTCCATCATTACTACATTCCACGCGCTGCATGAATATTCGGGACCGACAGGAACTCGAGGGACTTTACGACGTTGCGGATGCGCCGGTTTTTGAGCGCGCCGCCTACGCCACGTATCCTGTTCGCTCCCCCCGCCTCAAGCTCATTGAACAAAGCCTGGCGCTCATCAAGACGAAATAGCGAGCGCGCTATCTACCGACGGTGGTCTGCTGTATACCCTACGGCCAGTCGCTGTCATTTAGAGAATGGAGCAAGTTGTGCAAGACACCATTATTTGGATATTGATTGCTTTATGCGTCAGTCAATCTGCCATGTTTTCGGGCCTGAATCTGGCGTTCTTTAGTTTGAGTCGACTGCGTTTGGAGACCGAAGCCAGTCATGGCAACACCGCGGCAAAGCGCATTCTCGCTTTGCGACGAGACTCCAATTTCCTTCTCACCACCATATTGTGGGGCAACGTGGGCATCAATGTGATGTTAACGCTGCTCTCCAATTCGGTACTGGCGGGCGTCGCCGCTTTCTTGTTTTCCACGATTATCATTACACTGTTTGGCGAGATCATGCCGCAGGCCTATTTCTCCCGGCACGCGATGAAAATGGCCACCCTGCTAGCGCCTGTCCTGCGTTTCTACCAGTGGCTGCTTTATCCGGTTGCGAAGCCATGCGCCCTGCTGCTGGACAAGTGGCTCGGCAAGGAAATTATCGAGTACATGCACGAGCGGGATTTGAAAAGAATCCTGGCCGCGCACGTGCGTGCTGACGAGGCGGAGGTTGAACACATTGAAGGCATTGGTGCGCTCAACTTTCTTGAGATCGACGACCTGACGATCGCTGAGGAAGGCGAGATTATCGATCCGGACAGTGTCATCGTTTTACCCCTGACGCTGGATCTACCGAAAATTCCAACGGTCATTGAGCCGAAGTCGGACGCTTTTGTTGCAAAGGTACAAGCGTCGGGGAAAAAGTGGGTGATATTCGTCGATGAAGAAAACGAGCCGAAACTCGTTTTGGATGCGGACGGATACTTGCGCGCGTTGTTTCTGGAGACACCTGACTTCGATCCCTACACATTTTGCCATCGGCCAATTGTGATTCGCAATCCCGGGACCACGTTGGATGTAGTGATCAAGCGAATGAAGCAGAGTCAGCCGAGCGTCACGGACGACGCCATCCAGAAAGACGTCGTTCTTCTGTGGCACGATGTGCAACGGGTTGTCACGGGCGCCGACATACTGGGCCGGCTTCTGGATGGAATTACTGTGCCGATTGAGCAACCGGTCCAAGTTCGTGAAATGCAACAGCCCACGTAAGCATGGTTTGCCGACGCGCTGGCTTGCGTGCGCCACGGCTCTGCCGCTCAAATTGCCGAACCTGTCGGCATAATTATGGCGCGGGCAGCGCATCGGTCTGCACTACCGCGAGACTTCCTGTCGAAAAAGGGCCCCAATTGTTTGGGGCCCTTTTTCGTCTCAACAATGCGAACTTGATTTACATCATGCTGTTCATTGCGCTCATGTCCGGCATCGGCGCCCCTGTATCTTTGGTTTCTTCCGCCACCATGGCTTCAGTGGTGAGCAGGAGACCTGCGATGGACGAGGCGTTTTGCAGCGCGTGGCGCACAACCTTGGCCGGATCGAGAATTCCCATCTTGATCATATCGCCGTACACGCCGGTTGCCGCGTTGTAACCAAAGTTACCCTTGCCTTCAACCACGGCATTCAGTACGACGCTTGGATCGGCACCCGCGTTTCTGACGATCTGACGTAGTGGTTCCTCAATCGCCCGACGCAGAATTTTTATGCCGACGTTTTGATCGTCGTTGTCGCCCACGAGATCGGCAATGGCCTTGCGCGCCCGAAGCAAGGCCACTCCAC
>CAYGSQ010000266.1:0-3703 GCA_964352435.1 uncultured Gammaproteobacteria bacterium
CGCGAGCAACCTGTCCTTCCGCATCAGCGGCGGCAGCGGTGACGCGGACTTGTACGTGCGCTTCGGCTCAGCGCCCACGACCGGCACCTACGACTGCCGACCCTACGTTGGCGGCAACAGCGAGACCTGCAATATCTCCAACGTGCAGGCCGGCACCTATCATGTGATGGTGCGGGCGTACTCGACATTCTCGGGTGTGAGCCTGGTGGGCAGTTTTGATACCGGCGGTGGACCGACGGGCGGCTCGTTCAGCCAGTCCAATTTGTCGGCCTCAACCAGTCAGTGGCGCCGCTACACAATTAACGTACCGGCCGGCATGTCCAACCTGACCATCGCCATCAGCGGCGGCAGCGGCGATGCCGATCTGTACGTACGTCGTGGCGCGGCACCCACCACCGGCAGCTACAACTGCCGCCCCTATGCCAACGGCAACAGTGAGAGCTGCCCGTTCAGCAATCCCCAGTCCGGCACCTGGCACATTGGTGTGCGGGCTTATCGCACGTATTCGGGCGTTAATCTGAACGCGACCTGGTCACCCTGAGGTCGCGCTTCGTTCTGCGAGGCCGGCTCATCTGAGCCGGCCTTTTTATTTGAGTGCCTGACGCACGCCGCCCAGACCGTCCCCAACATGCACGCCGAACGAATCATCGCTGCGCTCCAACGCATAGCGCTGCAACGTGCGGCGCGTGGTGTCATCGGCGATGCGCGTCCAGTCAATGCTGCCCAGGGAGTAGAAGTCGAGGTCGTCGTCCTCTTCAAAGCGCTCGGGCGATGCCACTTCCGTGCGATAAATCACCCGGTGCTCGCCGTCATCATCAGAAATCGCAAACACAAACAATGCCGGGCGCAACTCACCGCGGCGCGCCAGTCTTTGCAGCAAACTGCCGGGTGTATCGGCGTCACCCAGATTGGGTGCGGTGGGCAATTGAAGCTGATCCGTCTGCGCATCACAACGCAACAGTACGGACCAGTCATGCTCGACGATGACGCCCACGCTCAGTGCGGTCGTGGCTCCGCTGGCCTGAAACATCCGATGATCCAGCGCCAGCGGTACATAGGCGCCGCGACAGTAGCCCAGCGGCGCGACATTACGTGAGCCGAAATCCGTGATGCGCCCAATAAAAATCAGATGATCACCGCCGTCCACCACCTGATGCTTGTCGCAGTCGAGCCAGGCCGCCACATTCTCAAGGACCGGACTGCCACTGCGCGCGTCATGCCACGGCACTTTTTCGAATTTGTCACGATCGCCCGACGCAAACAGCATCGACACGTCGCGCTGCTGATCCGTCAAAATATTGATCGCAAAATGCTCGGCCTTTTCGAATGCGGCCAGACTGCCGGCATTTTTCGAAAGGCAAAAGAGAACCAGCGGCGGGTCGAGCGACACTGAGGTAAAGGAGTTTGCGGTAAACCCCCACTCCTCGTCATTGGCGTCGCGCGTCGTGACAACCGTGACGCCCGTGGCAAACGTCCCAAGCGTGTTGCGCAGCGCTCGCTGATCCGTGATGTCTGTTGGCATCAGACGGCGAACCCGAGTACGGCTTTCACTTCGAGATACTCGTCGATCCCCTCCGGACCGCGTTCGCGGCCGTTGCCGGACTGCTTGTAGCCGCCGAACGGCGCCGTGCGATCGAGCTGAGCGCCGTTAATGTGGACCATGCCGGTGCGCATGCGCGATGCGACACGACGCACGCGATCCATATCTTGTCCCGACACATAGCCCGACAGCCCGTAAGGCGTGTCATTGGCAATGCGCACGGCATCGTCATCGCCCTCGTAGGCCATGATGCACAGCACCGGCCCGAAAATTTCTTCGCGCGCGATCGTCATGTCGTTCGTCACATCGGCAAAAATTGTGGGGCGCACATAAAAGCCCGTGGCCAGACCGTCGGGGCGACCCGGGCCCCCGCACAGCAGTCGTGCACCTTCTTTCGATCCGGTTTCAATCAACGTTTGAATACGCTGCCACTGAATCTTGCTGACCACCGGGCCAAGGAAAGTAGCCGTATCGTCCGGTGCACCGACGCGACACTTGGCCGCCGCTTGTGCCGCGATGTCGAGTGCTTCGTCGTATTGATCCTTGTGCACCAGCATGCGCGTTGGCGCATTGCACGACTGTCCGCTGTTCATAAAGCAGGCTTTTACGCCGCCCGCTACAGAGCGTGCCAGATCGCAATCGTCGAGCAGTATATTGGCTGACTTGCCGCCGAGCTCTTGCGCGACGCGCTTGACCGTAGGCGCCGCGGCCGTCGCAACGGCAACGCCACCACGCGTTGAGCCGGTAAAGGACACCATGTCTACCTCGGGATGTGCCGCCAAATGAGCTCCAACCGTTGGCCCGTCACCCTGCACCAGATTGAACACGCCCGCGGGTACGCCGGCATCGTGCAGGACCTCGGTCAGGATCGCGGCCGAAAACGGCGCCACTTCACTGGGCTTGAGCACCATCGTGCAGCCGGCCGCCAAAGCGGGCGCGACCTTGCAGCCAATTTGATTGACCGGCCAATTCCACGGTGTGATGAGACCACACACCCCAATTGGCTCCTTGTAGATCTGCGCCGTACCACGATCTTCTTCAAACTCGAACGTGGGCAGTAGTTTGGCAACGGCGATGAAATGACCCAGCCCGGCTGGCGCCTGCGCTTTTCTCGCCAGCCATGTAGGCGCACCCATCTCAAGCTGGATGGCGTCCGCGATATCGTTGGCACGCGCTTTATAGTGCGTAATGATGTCGTTCAGCAGCGTCATCCGCTCGTCACGCGTGCTCTGACTAAAACTGGCAAACGCGGCGCGGGCCGCGGCCACAGCCCGATCAACGTCGGCGGTGCTTGCCTGGCTGACCGTACCGGCCACCTGCTCTGTCGCGGGATTGATGACCGGCAGATCCTCAGGGGTAATCGGGTTGACCCACTGGCCGTCGATATAAAACTGTTTCGCGTCAAACATGTTAGGCAATCTCACAATTCACGGAGCGGAACTCAAGACGGGAGTTTACTGTGCCGGGCGCGCAAACGCTTGACCAATGACCAACACATCAAAAAAACGACGGGTATCAGTGGCAGGGCGGACAGGATGGTACCCGTCTTGACCGTATCGAGGCCGCCGACCGACAGGACGCCACCGGCGATGAGCGCAAGTGCCCCGGCCCAGACCAGTCGACTTGCACGACCGGGCTCCTGATCCGCGCGCAGGTTTTGGGTGCAGATCGCCGCGAGCACGTACGCGGCCGAATCGAGGCAAGTCGCATAGAACACGACGCTTAGAATCGTAAACGCCAACAATGTGAGGGGGGCCAGCGGCAGAGTATCGATAACCTGCGCCACCATGGCCGACATGCCGTCACGGGCGATCACCCCGGCCAGATCCAGCACACCCTCACGCTGAATGTGCAGACTGTAACCGCCGGCGATCGCCAGATAGGCGCAGGTGCCCAGGCTGCCAAAACCGATGATGCCAAGGACGACCTGACGCACCGTGCGCCCGCGTGAGATGCGGCCGAAAAACAGCCCCATCATCGGAGCATAGGCCAGCCACCAGGCCCAATAGAATACGGTCCACGCCTCTGGAAAACCGCGCTTTGAAATGGGGTCGGTGTTCAGCGCCATGTGAAAAAAATTGTCGAGCAAAAGGCCCACGCTGTTGGTGGTGAGCGACAGGATAAACACGGTCGGCCCGGCCAACAGCACGAACACGATCATCA
>CAYGSQ010000266.1:3713-5578 GCA_964352435.1 uncultured Gammaproteobacteria bacterium
AAGTCCGCGAGCACACGAATGCCGCCTTTCAAACCACGGTAGCAACTGGTACCAAAGAGCAGCGTCCAGGCAATCAGAACAATGACTTTTAGCAGCAGGCTGTCATCAATGCCCACAAGCCGCGCCAGCAACGCGGAGACCAGCGGTACACCGACGCCCAATGAGGTCGCCGCGCCGCCCACAATACCCAGCACAATCAGAAGATCGATGGTGCGCATCGACGCGCCGCGCAACGTTCGCGGCAAGGCCGCTGCGCAGGACTCGCTGACGCGCAGCGTCGCTCGTTGATCGATGAACAACATGTAGGCGACCGGCACGGCCGGGATCGCGTACATCGCCCACGGCACCAGCCCCCAGTGAAACAGCGGATA
Source organism: uncultured Gammaproteobacteria bacterium (assembly GCA_964352435.1). GTDB lineage: Bacteria > Pseudomonadota > Gammaproteobacteria > Steroidobacterales > JBCCMA01 > JBCCMA01. The sequence continues at coordinate 4,085 of CAYGSQ010000266.1, forward strand.
GACGTGCGCCCACGCTGCGGCCTCGTCGGAGTGCGGCTCAATGCCAAACGGCGGCGTATCGAGATAGAAAATCGGCTCGGCAAAGCCCCACGCCACCAGGCTGGCACCAATGCCTGCCGTGAACATCATGGCAATCCAGCTCGGTGTCGAGAACTCCGGCGCTTCGTCTGCGGCGCCAAATTTCAGATGCGCGTAGGGACCAAAAGCCAGCCATGACGCAAACAATACGCTGGCGACGCCGGTGAGCAGAAACAGCCAGCCAAAATGAGCGGTCACAAAATCCATGGCGGCTTTCATAGCGCTGCCCGCTTGAGGACCGGCCACGACCAGCGCAACGCTAATCGCCACCGCGAGCAAAACAGTGGGCACGAAAAGTACGCGATCAAGCGTTGGCGTGGTCGAAGAATTGTTCACCGAGGCTCTCGTTGCTGCCGTTTCGGCGCGTTACCGCGCTGCCACAGTTGACATAAATACCGTGACATTATTTTTGTGGCCCCGGCCCGTAAATACGCTTAATCTAAAGTCTTCGGGCACCATACCAATAACAAAGCGTCCGAACTACCAGACATGGCCTGTGTCCGCTGTCGCAATTTATCGACAGTTTTGCCGCCGCAATGCGCGTGCTAGCGTCAAGGCTTGTTAAAAAGGATAACTACTATGAGAATTTTCGCATTGTCGATGATGATGTTTGGCGGCTTGAGTCTGGTGAACGTATCGGCAATGGCCGCTGAGGCCCCGCAGCCCGCTGCCGGCGTGCCTCGCGTTCTGTTGTTTTCCAAAACAGAGGGATTTCGACACGGGTCGATCAACACCGCGCGTAGCGCCATCAGCCAAATGCTGACCGACGACGGTTTTGCCGTGGACACCAGCGAGGACGAAAATTTGTTCACTGGCGCAGGACTGGCGCAATACGACGCCGTGGTTTTTCTGATGACCAGCGGTGACATTCTAAACAATACGCAGCAGGCCGCTTTCGAAGCCTATATCCAGGCCGGCAATGGCTATGTTGGCATTCACTCAGCCAGCGATACCGAGTACGACTGGCCGTGGTATGGCGATCTGGTAGGCGCGTATTTCGACTCGCACCCCAGTATTCAGGAAGCCACTATCAACATCGAGATCACCGACCACCCGTCGACCGAAGGTCTGCCGCTCGCATGGCTGCGCGAAGATGAGTGGTACAACTTCCGCACCAATCCCAGAGCTCAAGTCAACGTGCTGGCCACCCTCGATGAAAGCAGCTATAGCGGCGGCAACATGGGCGACGACCACCCTATTGCATGGTTCCACGAATTTGACGGCGGGCGCGCCTGGTATACCGGCGGCGGCCATCGCTTCCAGGCCTATAGCGAACCTGAGTTTTTGCAGCATATTCTTGGCGGCATTCGCTACGCCGCGGGTCTGGGCGACACGATCGTCGACAACGACAACGACGGCGTCGATGACAGCATCGACAACTGCACGCTGGTGCGCAACGCTGCACAGCGTGACAGT
>CAYGSQ010000267.1:0-5568 GCA_964352435.1 uncultured Gammaproteobacteria bacterium
ATCGCGCGCATCAGTCACGGGGACGCAGCAGACCGCGGCATCGCGCAGCATGACGTGTCTGACGCCGCCCAGTGGCTGATGCATGCGGGCCATGCGCAGCGCAACCGGATTGGCATCATGGGCAGCTCGTACGGCGGCTACTCGGTCTTAAGCGCTGCGGCGTTTACCCCCAAACTGTTTGCCGCAGGAGTCGCTATCTCTGCGCCGTCCGATCTGCCCCAACTGCTCGACCATTTGCCGGCGGCCTGGCAGCGCCAGCGAGCTGTATTGCACACACGCATCGGGCATCCGCAACGCGACCGGGCGGCGCTGGAAGCCGCGTCGCCCCGACGCTTCATTGATCAGATTGTTATGCCCCTGATGCTCGTGCACGGCGAAAATGATCCACGCGTGCCGTTTGCCCAGGCCACCGCAATGGTCGACGGCCTGCGCGCCGCGCAGCACGACGTCACGTTCATCGCCCTGCCAGGTCAAGGCCATCTGGCAACCACAGACCGTTTGCTGACGCTGGCGCTGGCCGAACAGTTTCTGGCCGCCCATCTGGGTGGACGTGCACAAGCGTTGACGCCAGCCCTCCAGCAGCGTTTTGAACAACTCAAGCGATAAAAACTACCCGCAAGCGCAGCCCCATCCTTTACAATGCGGTCTTCCTTTTTTGTGCGGCCACCCTTTTGAAACACTACGACGCTTTGGTCATCGGAGCAGGTCATAACGGCCTGACGAACGCCGCCTTTTTGGCCAAGGCCGGGCTGAGCGTGCTGGTGGTCGAAAAAAACGACCATATCGGCGGCGCCGCAGTCAGCCGCAAGCTGCACGAAGACTGGGTATATTCCAACTGCAGCTACGTGTGCAGCCTGTTGCGCCCCGAACTGTATCGCTCACTTGATCTGGCGCGTCACGGGCTACAGATCACGCCCTACGCGGGCGGGGCGACGTTCCTGGAAAACGGCGACTACCTGGGCAGCTATCGCGACCCGCATGTGGCCCACCGTGAATACGCGCGCCATTCGCCGCACGACGCCGATGCCAAACAACGCTACAGCGCCGAAACCATGCGCCAGTGCCGACTGATTCGCGACTTCCTGCTGCGCACCCCGCCTGACCCCACATCGTTCAAACCCAAAGATCTGATGGGTCTGGCCGCTATGGGCGGACGTTTTCTCGACATGGAAGACGACGCCGTACTCGACACCTGGCGTTTCTGGACCATGAGCATCGGCGACTATCTCGATGAGTTTTTCGAAAACGATGCTATCAAGGGCGCACTCGCCGGCAGCGGTATTATCGGCACCGCACTTGGGCCTTATTCGCCCGGCAGCGCATACGTGCTGCTGCATCACTACATGGGCGATGTCGATGGCAACATTGGCGCCTGGGGTTTTGCGCGCGGCGGCATGGGCGCCGTCAGTCAGGCGATTGCTGGCGCCCTGCAACAGCACGGCGGCGAGATTCGTACCGGCGCGCCGGTTGACACCATCATGGTCAAACGCGGCAAGGCCGTCGGCGTCGCCCTCGAAAGCGGCGAGGAAATCACCGCCAATCTGGTGGTCTCCAATCTCGATCTCAAACGCACCTTCCTCAACTGCATGGAGCACAGCGATTTGCCCGAGCATTTTGTTGAACGGGTTCGCAATTTTCGCATCCGCGGATCGAGCGGCAAGCTCAACATCGCGCTCGACGGCTTACCGTCGTTCCCGGCGCTGCCAAAAAACAGCCCGCTCATCGACGGCGACATGCATTTCATCGACTCCATGTCGCGCATGGAAAAAGCCTACGACGACTGGAAAAACAAGACCTGGTCAAAAGATCCATACATCGACATGGTCATGCCGACACTCACCGATCCGACCATGGCGCCGCCCGGCAAACACTACATGAGCTGCTTCGTGCAGTACTGCCCGCCCGAACTTGATACGGGACCATGGACGCCGGAAGATCGCGACGCCTTTGGCCAAACTGTCATCGACCAGATCGCGAATTACAGCCCCGACTTCAAGAGCCTGATTCGACACGTCGAGATTCGCACGCCACACGAACTCGAAACCGAAGTCGGGCTCACCGAAGGCAATATTTTCCAGGGCGAATTGACCATGGATCAGTTGCTGTTCAACCGACCCGTGCCGGGCTTTGCTCAATATCGCGCCCCGGTGCCCGGTCTGTATTTATGCGGTTCGAGCACGCATCCCGGTGGGGGTGTCATGGCCGCACCGGGCGCCAACGCCGCGCGCGAAATTCTGGCCGACTTGCGCAAGCCAAACACCGTGCCGGAGAATTTTGGCGATGACTGATCGGTTCGACGCTATCGTTATCGGCGCGGGCCACAACGCGCTGACCTGCGCCACCTTGCTCGCGCGGGCTGGCCTCAAGGTCGTCGTCGCCGAGCGCCGCGAACACGTCGGCGGCATGGCCGACACACGCGAGTTCACACCGGGTTTTCGCGTATCAGGTTGTGCGCACTTCCTCTATCACATGTCGACAACGATGATGGACGACCTGCGACTGGGCAGTCACGGCCTGACCATGGACCCGCGTCCGCTCACCACCGTGGCATTGGCCGAGGCGCGTGCACCGCGCGTGCTTGGCGCGCAACTCGCGAAAGGCCTGTCGGCCGAAGACAGCGACGCCTGGCATGCGTACCGCACGCAAATGCTGCGCTTTGCCGGCTTCCTGCACCAACTTAACGATCGCGTGCCACCGCGACTGGTCAACGGCACCGCGCAGGACAAGCTCGCACTCGCGCGCACCGGCCTTGCACTGCGTCGAATGGGGCGTGACGACATGCGTGAATTTCTGCGCATCGCGGCCAGCAACATCTATGACCTGCTCAATGAAAAGTTTGCAGACCCCACGCTAAAGGGCGCACTGGCACTGGACGCCGTACTCGGCACCCACATGGGGCCACGCTCACCCAACAGCGTATTCACCGCGCTGCACCGAATGGGCGATGGCACCGGCGCACGGCAGCCCATCGGCGGCCTCGGCGCGCTCAGCAACGCGCTGGCGGCCAGCGCACGCGAAGCCGGCGTACAAATTCGTTTGGGCAACGGTGTCAAACGCATCGTGGTCGAGAGCCGTCACGCTGCGGGCGTTGAGCTTGACGACGGCAGCGCACTGAGCGCCCCGCTGGTCATCAGCGGCGCCGACCCGAAAACCACGGTGCAAAAGCTGCTCGGAGCGCGCCACATTGAAACCGGCTTTGGACGACGCGTGCACCACCTGCGCGCACGCGGCACAACGGCCAAAGTGCATTTGGCCCTTAACGCGCTGCCGGCGGCACCGGGCGGCGATCAGGAAATACTGCGTCAGCGCCTGCTCTACGGACCCGACATGGATTACGTCGAGCGTGCATTCAATCCGGTCAAGTACGGGGAGTCGTCGCCTGAACCGGTACTCGAGCTCAGCATCCCGACACTCGCCGATCCGTCGCTGGCCCCCCAGGGTCATCACGTAGTCTCGATCATTGCGCAGTACGCGCCGTATCAACCCGCGCATGGTTGGCACCCCGAGGCGCGCGAACAATTTCTAAACGCCGTGCTCAAAAGTGCCGAACGTGCCCTGCCGGGCTTGCGTGCGCACATTACCCACAGCGAACTGCTCACACCCGACGACATCGAGCGCGAGTACGGCTGTCACGGCGGCCACTGGCATCATGGTGAGCTGTCGCTTGACCAGTTTTACTTTACCCGCCCCGTTGCCCACGCCGCCCAGTACGCTTTGCCGGTCGACGGCGTCTATGTTTGCAGTGCAGGCGCACACCCGGGCGGGCACGTCGCGGGACTCGCCGGGCGCAACGCCGCCCGCGCAGTTCTTGGCGCACGCAGCGGAGCAACATCATGACACCATCAAGCGTCTCGCTGGCCCAGCTGCAAACACCGTTTCATGCACGCACCAGTGAGCTCAATCTGCTCAACTTGTGGCACACGTGGCAGGGCTACACCGTAGCCAATGCCTACGCGGATGGCGAGCTCGAGTATTTCGCCATTCGCAACGCCACCGGCGTTTTTGATCTGTCGCCGATGACCAAATACCGCATCACCGGGCCGGACGCTCTGGCGTATCTTGACCGCCTGATCACGCGCGACATGACGAAGATCAAGCCCGGCCGGGTGGCGTATGCACTGTGGTGCAACGACGCCGGCAAGCTGATTGACGACGGGACGGTTTTTCATTTGAGCGAGGGCGACTATCGCCTGTGCTCGCAGGAATACCATCTCGAATGGCTGCGCGCGGCGGCGCTGGGCTTTGACGTCAAGCTGGAAGACGAAACAGCGCGCGTTGCCGCACTGGCTGTGCAGGGCCCCACTTCATGCGCCGTGCTTAAGCAACTGGGGTTGACCGGTGTCGAGCTGATCAAACCGTTTGGGCTCGCCCATTTCACACTCGGCGATATGCCGCTGACCGTGTCGCGCACCGGATTCACCGGCGACCTGGGTTACGAACTGTGGCTGGACCCACAGCACGCGCTGCCGGTGTGGGACGCGTTATTCGATGCCGGTCGGTTGTACGGCATCAAGCCCATCGGTGGCGACGCACTTGAGATGTCGCGCATTGAAGCCGGCTTTATTCAGGCCGGAAAAGACTTTTTGCCGGCAGACCGCATTGTCCGACCAGGCCGCGCCCGCTCGCCGTTTGAGTTGGGTCTCGACTGGATGGTGCACCTCAAGAAAGACAATTTTAATGGCCGTCGCGCGCTGGCCCTGGAACACGAACGCGGCAGTCGCTGGCAATTTCTCAAGCTCAATATCGAAGGCAACAAACCGGCGAAAGACGCGTATATCTACGGTCGCGGCAAGCGCCCGATTGGTTTTGTCACCTCGGCACTTTGGTCCCCGGTCGCGAAACAGAACATTGCCCTGGCCACGGTCGAGCGCCCTGCACGCGGCGAGCTCGGACTGCTGCGCGCTGAAATTTATTACCAGCGGGAAATGCACTGGTCGACCGTCATGGCGCCGTGCTCGGTGGTCGAGGAGGCGTTTTTCGATCCGCCGCGCAAACGCGCAACGCCACCCGCCGACTACTAGTCATGACTGACCCCGTTCGTCGTTTGCTTGCCGCCGCCGGGCCGGATAATTTCGAGCTGGCCCGCACACTGCCCGGGTTCGCCTTCCACGACGACAATCTTTTTCGCGCCGAAACCCAACATTTGTTCGGCAAGTGGATGTGCATTGGCCACGGCAGTGCGGTCGCGAAACCTGGCCAGCGCCGCGTCGTAGAATACGGCCAACACAGCGTCATCGTCATGCGCGACGACGGGGGCGAGCTACGTGCCTTCCACAACGTCTGCCGCCATCGCGGCACGCGCTTACTCGAACCGGGCGATGGTCACTGCCGGCACATCGTCTGCCCCTACCACGCGTGGCGTTACGGCATTGACGGTGAGCTGCTCAACGCGCCGGGCATGGAAAACGCGAACAACTTCTCATCTGACGAAAACGGATTGCGCGCCGTGCGTGTCGCAACCCTACTGGGGTTCGTATTCGTTTGTCTCGACGAGAATGCGCCGTCGCTTGGCGACGCATACGCTGACTTCCCCGATCTGGGCGCCATCGATTTGGCACCCTTGCAACG
>CAYGSQ010000268.1:0-5554 GCA_964352435.1 uncultured Gammaproteobacteria bacterium
CCGGGTAGCTATGTACGGAAGGGATAACCGCTGAAAGCATCTAAGCGGGAAGCCCACCCCAAGATAAGATTTCCCTAGAGGCTTGACCTCTCTGAAGGGCCGTTGGAGACTACAACGTTGATAGGCTGGGTGTGGAAGCGCAGTAATGTGTGAAGCTAACCAGTACTAATTGCCCGTGAGGCTTGATCATATAACACCGAAACAGTTTCGACTGTTGACGTGCTGTCAGATCTCTTCGAACGCATGACACTAAAACCCTGTTTGTTGCTAACGCTTCACTCAGGTGACGTCAAAACATTTTAGCGGGGCAAAAAGGGGTCAGAGTACATTTTTCTGACCCTAACGGGTTAGAAAAATGTACTCTGACCCCTTTTTGCCCGAGCAACCGGTTTGCCTGGCGGCAATAGCAAGCGGGAACCACCCGATCCCATTCCGAACTCGGAAGTGAAAACGTTTAGCGCCGATGATAGTGTGGGGTCTCCCCATGTGAAAGTAGGTCACTGCCAGGCTTTTAAATAAGGGAAGCCCCCGTCGACGTAAGTCGGCGGGGTTTTTTCTTGTCTGCGATATGTGGGGGGGAGGCGTAAGCGGTGAGCGCCACGCAAACGACGTCGTAAGCGCCACACAAAGTAAGCGCTTCAACATCGACGTCCTTCCCAGCTAACGTTTCTTCGGTCAGGCTTTGCCCGTCATTTTCAGAAGGGGAAAACTGATGGCTAAAACGAAGCCGGCAATCACCAAGCGCCAACAGTACTGGCTGAATCACATGTAAGCATCGATGTTTGAGGCTCTGCCCCGGTGCCCGCGCACGGCTACCGAATTCCGTCGGCCGTAACCGCTTCGAGCGCGGTCGGCGTGAAATCGCCGCAGCAACGGCAGTCCAATTTGGCGCGCATCTAAGTTTGACCCGTGATGGTTTCTGGGACGACTTCAATTCGAACGGAGTCGCCAACGTCGTCGACCTCGGCATCATGGCCAAGGGGTGCGTTCAGTCGCTCGGGTCCAGTGACCGTCTCTATCGGCAGCGACGACCTTGCCAGAATAGTGCAATCAGCCCAGACAACATGAACCAGACTGCGGCTGGCAACGGAACAACGCGAACGGTGACGCCGTTGTAGTCGACGTCGAGAATATCGATAAAGGTGATTGCACTGATAAAGAAACCCTGGTCCAGCGTCGGCCGTTCCAGTGGCGTAATATCAAAATCGCCTTCACTGCCAATAACCGTAAACGAAATCCAGCCAACGGTCGCCGGACCGGACAGCCCGTTGAAATCCCCAAAGGCGCCGCCCTCGAGCAAACCCGGAAGCAGTTCAGGCACAGCATAAAGGTTTGGAACGCCCAGTTCGGCGCTGGTGAATTCAACATCACTAAAGCCGTCCTCATCGAACGCGATATCGTACCCGCCCCCGATGGTTGTCTCGAGTCGTGGAACGCTGCCAACAATTTGCGTACCGGAAAAGTCCATTCGTAGCTCGAAAAGCAGCACGTCGCCTGTGGTAGCGATAACGGCACCATCCTGATCCAGTGCGTTGTCGCCCGCGTACAGCAGCGACAAGCTGGCAGCATGTGTGCATAAGGCCGTGCCAAGCAGGACAATTACGGCAAGATACTGTCTAATCTTCATTTAGATCTCCTGTTTAAACGGATAGCGCCCAATACACAAGCGCACTGGCGTCACCATTGCTCAAGCGCCGATCGACACATGTAACCGCACAGTCGCTGGAGCTTGTCTCGCTCGTCCGTGAAAAAGTGATCGTGCGCCGCGTGCCACTTAACGACCGAATTCGTGTTTACAAGCAGGACAGCTGGCGCTTTTGAACAGGGGTCCGTAAAGCCGCGCATCCATCGCCGCCTCCCACAACCACTTGCTGTTGCACTTGCCACATCGAATGGCCAACAACGCCAGCGCATAGGCGCCGATCAAAATAACGGTGCCCCAAGTCCACGAAATGCCTAACGGCGGATACAGCGGCGCAAAGCTGCCAATCAGCATCACCACGACGGCAAGGGCAAATTTCCAGAACTGGCCGGAACGTTTTATAACGGATTGATTCATCATCGCGAAAGTGTATCAGGCTTGGCTAAACAGTACGCTTGAATGATCAGTAGGTTAGGTCTCAGTCCAGATACCTGTGAATCTCGTTCTGAGCATAGCATGTGCCAAAATCTATCCATTGCGGCGCCAGTCCGTGGCACATCAGTCGCAAATGTTCGGCGCTCCACTTGGTCCCGGCACCTGGAAGAAAATGCCCGCATGATGCCCAGATCCTGCACATTCACAACGCCGTCACCGTTAAAATCGGCAGCGTCGTTCGCCGTGAAAAATACCGCTCGCAGGAGGCCAGGGTCCTGAACATTTACGATGCAGTCGTTGTTCAAATCTGCGTCACAGCGATTGCCATGGAGCCATCAATGAGACCGAACACGAAAGCGTTTTCTTCTTATGTTGTCAGTGAAACCAAATAGCCGCCCGCCGCGTTGGCAGTAAGCGGTGCGTCGGTCCAGTCAATGCCCGCGGGCGTAGCGATTACCTGCTACCAATGATCGTTGCCGCCATCGGCTACAGGCCATTGGGCGATCTGGGCTGTGCTGGTCATCGCCGCCAAGCAAGTGAGCCCAAGCGCGCAGGTTTGCAGCGTATGGAGCCCGGTTGGTTTTCTTTGGAACCGTATTTTCATTGTTTTTTCCTCCGGAACAGACTCAATTTTGTAGCTCTCTATTCATAAGGCGTAGCGCGTATAAAAAGCGGGTAAACATACGAATGCCCTCGCACCAGGATCTGACAGAGCTTGAACGCCGGTCTGGGTCACGGTCTTAAGCTCGGCGTGATCAGAGTCATCATGTTTAACAATTACAGAGTAGGACGGCGTTGATGTGGAGGACGTACTGTCTATCAGTGATATCGATGCTTTTCCATGCAGTGACCTGTCCATCCTCCGCGATCATCGAGTTGCGCTGGAATCACTTTCGAAGGATCCTTCCGGGGCTATCCATAAAGGGAATAGGATACAGCCTTGATGAAAAAACCATCTACCAAACTTGCCCTGGCCTTTCTCGATACCGTCCCGGATCCGGTTTTCGTGAAAGACAAACGGCACGTTTTTCTTTACGTCAACGACGCTTGTTGCAGGTTCTTTGGTTTGTCGCGAAAGCAGATCGTGGGTCATTCAGACCGAGAGCTATTGCCGGCCCACGAAGTGGACGTCTTCTGGGAAAAAGACGTAGAGGTATTTCGCACCGGCCTGACCAACGTTAACGAGGAAACACTTACCGTGACCGATGGCGAGACCCGCCACATCATAACCAAAAAGTCCATTCTTCAGAGTGATCAAGGGCCGGTACTGGTCGGCATCATTCAGGATGTGACGGAGCGCAAGCGCGCCGAGACGGAGCTTCGCGTCTTGCACGATCAACTGGAGGAACGTGTCGCCGAGAGAACGAAGGAAGTTGCCGAGACTCGCGAAAAACTCTATCAGGCAGAGCGCATGTCTACGCTTGGGGCCCTCACCGGCGGCATGGCCCACGACTTTAATAACCTGCTGTCCATTATTCTGTTGGCCAACGAGGCCGTTCTGGGTGAGGAGAATCTTTCTGAAGCGGGCCGCCAATACGCAATGGAAGCGGTGGCCGCCTCCCGACAAGGTGGTGAGCTCACACGATCTTTGCTCGCCTATGCGCGCAGTCAACCGCTGCACCCAGTCTCCTTTGACCTGGCCGCGTTGCTGAACGAGACATTGAGAATGCTGAGCCGCACCCTCGGGACTCACACAAAGGTGATCGTGTCGTGCAAAGAACCCCAGCTGTCCGTGCTGGCCGACCCCTCGATGCTGCAAAACGCGCTTGTGAATCTAGCGGTCAACGCGCGTGACGCCATGCCCGATGGCGGCTATTTGTTCATTTGTGCACGCCGCAGCAACGGGGTAGTCGAGATCGAGGTTCGGGACCAGGGGATGGGCATTCCTCCCGATATTCAGCAGCGCATTTTCGACCCGTTCTTTACTACCAAGCCTACAGGGTCGGGAACGGGTCTTGGCTTGAGCAGCGTGCATGGTTTCGTGCACCAGTCCGGCGGCACCATTGACGTGGAATCGGAGGTGGGGGTCGGCACAACTTTCCGCCTCTACTTGCCGATGGGTGGAACGCCGACCAATGTGCGCCGCGACGTCCGTGTAAGGAATACCGGGACGTTGCAGCTCCTGATCGTCGAAGACCAGCGCGAAATCCTGTCGTCATTGATGCGTCTTGCAACGCGCATTGATCATCGCGTAGCAGGTGCCCACAACATGGGTCGTGCCATCCAGGCGTCGCAGGCGATGGCGCAGGTGGATGTGCTGGTAACCGACGTCATCCTCGGTGGAGGAGAGCTTGGCACCGATGTGGTCCGCAGTGTGCGTTCCACCCACCCAAAGTGTGCCGTCGTTTACATGTCGGGACACGACCGCAAACACTTGGCCCAGCTCGAGCCCGTCACGGACGGCGTGTTTCTACAAAAGCCCTTCACAGGGCCGGAGTTTCTGGCGGCTATCGAGGAGGCCTGCGCCAGAACTAATTGATGGGTGGTGGAATGGCGTATTGCCGAATGCTGATAGTGTCGTGGACATCAACCTTGAACTCGACTTCTTTTGGGTCCACGTTAGATATTTTACTGTGTCGCCATGCTAAGGCATTTGCCATGATCAGTGAGCCTGGCTGGTATTCGAGTTCGTATCCGGCGTCGGGCAATTGGGACGAAGTGTAAAGAAAGCCAGCGCGCACCGTCAGCGAATCGGCAGCCCACTCGCGCCTGTACAATGTGCCCGACTCCAGTATTGTGATGGGCAATGGATAAAGTGTACGCACTACGCCAGGCAATTGCTGCCCTGCAAGCACAAGCCGCCGTGCTCGGCGACGCGGCACTCGCCGCCGCCGTCGAACCCCTGCAGGCGCAATTGGATGATCTGCGTGGCGATGGCTGGCGGACCGGGACGCAGCGCTTGCGCTTGGTCACCGTATTGTTTTGCGATGTCGTGGGCTCGACCGACATGGCGCGACGTCTCGATCCCGAGGATGTGCACGCGGTCATGGATACGGCGCTGGCGCAACTCTCGTATGTCATTGAGGGGCACGGCGGACGCGTGTTGCAATACGCCGGCGACAGCATCCTGGCCGTGTTCGGCGCCGACACATCGCAAGAAGAAGATCCTCGATACGCGGTGCGTGCCGGTCTCGAACTGCTCGCGGCCGCCAAACGTTATTCAATTGAGGCGCAAACTGCCCACGGCGTCAGTGACTTTGATGTTCGCGTTGGCATTCACACAGGGCAGGTACTGCTCGGTGCCGGCGTCGATCGACACAACAGCATACGTGGCATGCCGGTGAACATCGCGGCCCGCATGGAGCAGTCAGCACCAAAAGGCGGACTGCGCATCAGCCACGCAACCTATCGCCAGGTGCGCGGCATTTTCGACGTGGTGGCGCAACCGCCCATTGCAGTGAAAGGGGTTGAGCGACCGGTCCGCAGTTACCTTGTCAGATCGGAGCGAGACAACGCGATGCGCACTGCGGCCCGCGG
>CAYGSQ010000269.1:0-5553 GCA_964352435.1 uncultured Gammaproteobacteria bacterium
TGCGCGAAATGGTCAGGTCCTATACCAGCTTGCCCTGCTGCGAGGGATCGGCCCGCAATGCACGCCGGTAAAGGGCGTAAATCGCCGCCTTGTTGCGATCAAAAATCATCTCAATCTGATCACGGCTGCGCTGACCTGCATCACCCGAACCAATACCGGGATCGTTACTGCCTGCACCCGCGCCACCGCGACCGCCACTACCGGCCACCGGACTGGTGACCTGAGTGACTTCACGACCGGCCAATCCGCCGCCACCGGTATTGCGGCTGAGTGCCGCGGTATTAATACCACCACTCGCGCGACCATTGGCACTGGTCACCAGCGCGCGTTCACTACGTGATGCGGCGCCAACGGTGTTAGACAACGTGCGATTCGACAATGCGCTATCAATCGACGAGGTATCACGCAGCTCAGCCAACTCGTCAGCCATCGCCATCAAACCGGCTTTCGCCGCTTTCTCACGCGCCTCGTTCACCGGTGGTGGTGGCGCAATCTCGGGCACCGGCACAAAGGCCAGCTTCGGTTCAGGCTTGGGCTCTGGTTTCGGCTCGGGCTTGGGTTCAGGTTTCACTTCCTCAACCTTGGGCACTTCCACAACGGTCTCTTCTTCCACCACCACTGGCTTGGGCGGTGGCGGCGGTGGCGTCTTGCGCTCAATGAGCAGCTTCGCCAAACGCGGTGGCACGTCTGCGCCATTGTTGTGAACGATATCCGAACTCGGTAAAAACGGTACGGCCAGACTGAAAAACAGCGCCGCACCCGCAATGCCCAGAAAAATCTTGCGCAGCCGCTGACTCTCCTCGCCAATCGGCGACCACGGCAGATCATAACGCCGGTAGTAGGCTGGCAGGCTCAGGCTGATGCCACTGTTACTCACGATGCACTCCCCTCACTCAGGTCAGCACCTTTTTGCATCACCGCCAACGAGATTTGCCCGTAGTTGGCTTCGGTGCACGTGGTCATGACCTTTTTGAGAACGCTGTAGGGAATGTCCTTGTCGCCCATGATGGTCACCTCACGTGCCGCCATGTCGTCTTCGCCTTCCTTGATGATCAGCCGGTCAACCTGTGCCTGCAGCGCGTCGCGCAGAGCGACGACCGTCGCACCGTCTTGCGCGCGGATCTCATCAATGGTGGCTACCAGGCGACCTTGAACCAGAACCTGTTCCGGCGTCACCATCACAATGACGGTTTCACGCGGTTTTTGCTGCGCGACTGACTCAGGTATTTCCACTGCCTGGTTACGTTCGAGCACTTCACTCTCGGACGAGTTCACCAGAAGGAAAAACACCAGGATTGTAAAAATATCCATCAAGGACACAAGATTGAGCGAGCTCTTGGCATTCTTGCCATGGTGCCGCTCCATCCGCCGTGCGCGTCGGGACATGGCCATATCTAGTCCTCTACCACCGCGCTGGACAGCGCTTCGATCGGCGCATCGCCAATCGCAATTTCAGGGAACAATTCACCGTAACCACCACCCGCAACGTCTTCGATCGGTGCCACACGCACCGTATCCATGACCTGCACAAGCGTGTCGTAAACGATGTCGGCTTCGAGCAATACGGTGGCGTCATTTTTGTCCGGGTAGCGCACTTTGATCTGCTGCAAAAATTCCTGCAAACCGTCGAGGTCGTAGCCCTCGTCGGAATTAGGGAATGACTTGAGCAAACCGGTGTTACGGTCCGACACGTCAATGCGTGCTTCGCGTACAGCCACTTCCAGATTAAAGGCATCTTCCTCTTCCACGGTGGCTTCACTGCCGGGTCCCGGCAGATTCAGCTCGAGCACGGCGGTGCGAGAGAACACCGCAGTGATCAACAGGAACGGCACCAAAATCACCATCAAGTTCATGAACGCGGTGATATTGAGCTCAGCCTGCTCCGTTTGTCGGCGACGACGCCAGCGGCGCTTCATTACGCGTTGTCCGGACGACGTTCAGACACGCTGTTCAAAAATTTCACCGACACCATTTCAAGTGAGTCGACCAGTTCGGTCGTTTTCGTTTGCAGCAGCGTGTGAATGAGCAGCAGTGGAATGGCAACCATCAGACCAAAGGCCGTCGTGTTCATAGCAACCGAGATACTGGCGCTAAGCAAATCCGCTTTTTCCGCCGGGTTGGCTGCGGCTACCGCGGTAAACGCCTTGATCAGACCAATAATGGTGCCGAGCAGACCGAGCAGTGTCGCGATATTGGCAAACGTCGCCAGGTAGTGCGTGCGCTTTTCAAGACGCGGCAGCACTTCCATTAAACTTTCTTCCATCGCTTTTTCAATATCGTCACGACGACGTGCGGTATCAATACGCGCCAGACCGTAGGACAAGATACTGCCGATAGCCGTCTTGGACTTGGACGTCATTGCCGCCGCTTCCTGATAGCCACCGCGTTGAATGATCGGTACGAGTTTTTTCCACAGCATACGATTGCGCGTGCCGGTCATACTCAAATAAACCCAGCGCTCGACGGCGATGGTCAGACCAATGGCAAAGACCACGACGATGGGGTACATGAACCAACCACCCTCCTGAAAAAAGCGCACGATCGTGTTGTAAGTCTCCACAGTTCTCTCCTAAAAGTACGGGCGTTACTTGGTTTTGCCAGCGTCGTCGCCAGCGTCATCTTCTTCGTTAAGGGCGTTGTAATAATCCACCTGACGGCGAAACACTTCCGGGTCGATGGGGCTTAACACCTCCTCGACCAGGCTTGCCAACGGGCGACCGGTGAGTTCCACCAGCTCCGGATTTTTCCACGGTACGATGACCAGCACTTTGGGCAATTCTCGATTGCCGGTAACTGATGTCGTATCCAACTCTATTCGCGTTGCGGTCGCTGTGACCGGTTCGGCAGTTTCCTCGCTGGCGGTGTCGGCCGCCGGTGCATCCTGCGCACAGGCCATGGCTGCGCTGAACATAAGTATCAAAAGTGCAGGAATTTTCATCGTCGTTCCACCTGTTGCGCGGCGTTAGCCGTGCTCGGCCCACTGGCCGTGCGCCGTTGTAAATCCTTGACCCAGCCCTGTACTTTTTTGTCATCCTGCGCGGTCAGCGACAAATACGCTTCGTAGTGCACCAGCGCTTCGGAATGCTGACGTAGATACAGGTCGAGCAAAACGCCCAAATTATAATGTGCATTCGCGTACGCCGGATCGAGCTTGATCGCCGCACGGTAGGCCGCCGCAGAGCCTGCGAATTCGCCCTGTTGGCGCAGCACAATCCCCAGCTCGTTGTGTACGGCGGGTACTTTGGGGGCCAGCGCACGAGCTCGCTCGAGCGCGGCAATCGCTTCATCAAAGCGCTGTGTACGCGCATAGACGATCCCAAGATTCAAATGCAGCCGCGCATCATTGGCATGGGACTTCGACAGCTTGAGCAGCGCCTTCTCGGCGTCACCGTAAGCCTCGTCCTGCATCAGCGCAAACGCTGGCGCGAATCGTTTGTCGATGGCGCCGTCGGCGGACTGGCCACGCTTGGACGGTCCGCTCGCGCAGGCGCCGAGCACCATGACCGCAATCAACAGCGGCGCAAATTTAAGGGGCGAGCGTGGCAAAAGCCTCTCCTTTTTCAAACTTGGCGTAACGTGCGGGCATCAATTTGGCCAACTCGGCAAAGCTCTTGCGCACCCAATCGTCATACACACCCTGCGCGCTGCGCCGGGCGTTCGCCTCAAATACTTCAATGGCCTTCTCTTCAAACGGGAACGCCTGCTCTTCCAGCAGAAATTCGTACTCCTCCAATTCCTCGGCGGTCAGCTCCGGTGGCCGGTCGGAATCCATTAACGAGGCCGCCATTTCGCGATACAACTGGCCAATGCGATGTGTCGCCGCCGTCGTGACCGGCCCAACGCCGTAGTCCGCAGCCTCGCCGTAGGCCGCCAGCAGGCTTTCCATCGACGCTTTCTTGCTGCGCAATGAATCACGCAGCGGTACCACCAGTCGAATGGCGTTATACGCGGGAAAATCGTCGTCCGCCAACGCCATTGACGCCGACGCGGCCGCACTGCGCGAGCGCGCCGAACCGCCGCCCGCTGCGGCGTGAGTTGCGACAATGCGCCGCAACTGCTCATTGCGCGCAAACGGGTCGCCGTCTTCATCGGCCAGTTCCGCCAGCCGTTCATGAATATCAATCGACTCATCGAGGGCTACCCCAAGTGTGTCGAGCCGGTAATTGAGCGTGCCGCGCTCGCCGTTGCGATCCGCCGCCTTGGCGTAAAGCGTGCCCGCCTGACTCGACGCATTGCGCCGTGTTGCAATGTCGTAGCCGGGACTGGTCGCAATACGGTCAAGCTCGGCTGCCGCCTCAACGTCGCGACCGGCTTTCAGATAGACCCCCGCCAGTTGCTGCGTCACGTCACCCGGCAGCTCCTGGCCACCGTGATCACGCCGCAAACCTTCGAGTACCGTCGCGGCGCGCGACCAATCCTCCATTTGGACCAATGCCGCCGCCGCATCGTACTGCGCGGTGGCAACAATCGTGCTCCCCGGCGTCACATCCGCGACGCGCAGGAAATCGTTGATCGCACCGGCCAGGTCGCCGCCTTCGCGACGCGCCTCCGCCTGCTTGTAAACAGATGCCGCCAGCCGCTCGGTCATTTGCATGCGACCGGCACTGTCCACCTCGTTGAGGGCCAGCACTTGCGTGTAGGCCCGTTCCGCATCGGCAAATGCGCCGGTTTCAAAGCTTGAGTGACCGACCACTGTCCATGCGGTATTGCGATGGGCGGCAATCGCCGGCGGGTTGTCTATTTCCAGCAGCGCACGTGCGGCACTACTGGCCTTCCCGTAGTCGCCCAGTTCAAAAAGTCGCTCGGCCGCGTTCACGAGAACGTTATTGGCCTCGATGTGCTGCGGAAAGCTTGCAGAAAACCGCAGTGCACCGTTGATCGCGCGGCGCTGCCAAGCGACTTGTTCCGTAGCGGGCACCAACGGTACGTGCGCCGCATAGGCGAGCAGGCTGGCATAGCCGGCTTCTGCGGCACGCTCGTGCTCGCCGTAGTTGTACGCCGTTGCCTCGTAAGCATCCGTTGCTTGCGCGAATCGATCGTGGCTGAACAGCAGCTCCGCCAACAGAAAATGCTGACCGGATGCGGCCGGGTCTTGCTCAAACGAGGCGAGCCACGATTCGTAAAAGCGTTGCGCGCGATCAACCGCCGCCTGATCTTGCGCCGATAGCGCGTGGTAGTGAGCGGCCAGTTCGGTCAGGTGCAATTTGATGGCCTCGACCACGAGCGGCGCATCCGCGCGCGTATGCGACGCCCAGTAGCCATCCGCCGACGTCAATGCATAGCGTTCGACAAAACCCTCTTTGGCCGCCAATTCCTGCTCGGCAAAGCCTGCCGCGCGGTAGGTCTCGATAACCTTGAGCTGCAAATGCGGCGCGTGCGTATCGCTTGGGAAGTCGGTTACAAACGCGCTGTAAGTGTCTGCGGCGTCCGAGAAACGTTCCTGCTCGAGATAGTGATCGCCCAAATCCTGATACAACAAAAATTCGAAGCCCGGCGCATCCGCCCGAGCGAGCAGCGCATTGAGTGATTCGACATCCCCAAGATAGGAATAAC
>CAYGSQ010000270.1:0-5520 GCA_964352435.1 uncultured Gammaproteobacteria bacterium
GTATCGTCAGCCCGTACTCGGCAGACGGTGGTTCCAATGCAAGCCACGGTAGCTGCCGGATAAACTCAAGTGGGTTCCAGCCAACCGAGGCAGCCATGTTGAGCCCAATGATTTCGATGGCGATGAAGCCAAAAACCAGCGACGCAACGCCCAACCAACCAAGGTAAAAGGGGCCGATCTGAGCATCGCCGAATTTGCCCAGCCAATAGTTGATAAACGGACCGCCCTGACGTGTCCACGTCGAGCCTTCCATAGGCACACTTGGCTCGCCGCCAGCGTGCACCTGAACTCTTGTAAAAATGTTTTGATATTCAATCATGGTTTCTAACCCCAAATTGGCAGCGCAAGCCACCAGCTCCACCACTCAGGCCAGCCACGTGTCCAGAATGGACCACTAATAATGATGCACACCGCGCTCCAGAAACCGGCACTCAGCGCCAGGAACAAGCCAACGCGATGGATGCCTAGTGAACCAACGGAATAGCCGATGGTGTCGCGGAAAAAGGTATTCTCATGTTCGGCGCCTTTGACGGTCTGTCCTTTGGCCGGATTGGCCGCGGACAAAATCGCGGCACCGTGCATGGACAGCGCAAGCGTCGTGGTGAAAAAGAATGTCACCGCTAACATATGCGCCGGGTTGTAGTGAAAATGCAGGTACTGGTAGCCGGTGTTCGACACCCAGTCCAGATGGCTCATGATGCCGTAAGGGAAACCGTGTCCCCAGGCGCCCATCAGAAGCGGACGAAACACCACGAGTGTCACGTACGCGAAAATTGCAACGGAAAAAGCAAACGGCACGTGGTAACCCATACCGAGTTTGCGGCAGATCTCGACCTCTCGTAACGCCCAACAACTGAACGCCCCGATCGCGCAAAGCGTAATCACCTGCCACAACCCGCCATCCGCGAGCGGCGCAAAGCCCAGACCGTAACTCAGGTCCGGCGGCGCAATGGAGATTTGCCAGATATTCCAGGTGGGCCCGAGTGCGGCGCCCCAAAAAATCAGCGCGGTACCGAGCAAGGTAAAGAACATGCCCGCGACGCCAAAAAATCCAACGTAGAACGGTCCCGCCCAAAAATCGAACATATCACCGCCGATTAATGTGCCGCCCCGAACACGATACTTCTTTTCAAAACTGAGCATTGCCACGTTAATTACTCCGCCAGTCGTAACCACCCAATTGTGGTCACGGCGCTTCCTGAATGAAAAACCCTAAAGCAGCGTGCGGGCTAAACGAATAGCCCGCACGCTATCGACCTGCTCACGCTGATCGAACACTCATCGATTGCACGTGGGCCTCGTGGGCCACCATGTCAATCGCGGTGTACGACGTTACGTCAGCGCCGCGCGGCCCTTCAATCCAGTTAAATCTGTCGGTACTCAACAGAATGAAGTGGATGAAGATTGCCAACACGAACAGGAAGGTCGCCATTGCGATAACGATCCGGCGCGGATCGAACATTAGCCATATACGCCACATGTTCAGGCCCTCCTAGGTGAAACGTGCAAGCACGTGGTTTGCGACAGCGCTAGCGCCGTCTGAAAGTGCTGCATAGCCCTCGACTCCTGGGAACCAGGGGCGCCATTGCCACACTAAAAAGTGAGCAATAATTGCAATCACGGTAAAACCAATGAACCCCACCATAAACAAACGGTGAAACTCTTTGGCCTCGTTAGCGGTCAGGCCCGACATAGACCCTCCCGAGTTTTGGATTTCAGCCATGGATCGATTCCTTACTGACTTGCCTCTCGGCCGTTACCGTACAAATCCCGTACGGCGAGGAGTTCGCGAACATACTAAAAAGAATCGCGAATTCTATTTCACAGAAAAAGCTATCGACGTCACATTTCGTGCGGTCAACATTGCTTCCCGGAAAGCGGATTTATAACCGTTGCTGCCTGGCGGCCATGGCTGCCAGCGCCAACCGGTTAAAGATGCTGCCAGGGCCACGGGTAAAACCGTGATCAGGCTCGCGCCGTACACTGCGCGCTCACCCAAAGACATTAACGGCCTTGTGGCGGAGCTCGCATCAGCGGTATGCAGCATTGTTTGATTCATCGCTTTGTCCTGCTTTTTCATGTGACGGGCGGTCAGCGTTCTACGCTGTTACCGCACCACCTTGTTTTGCTGCGATCATTACGCAGTCTGTATCAACACTTGTGAGGCCGCGGACGCGCGCCTCTTTTTCCGCCTGGTCGCGTACCGACTTCGCGGCGGAGATGCGGACCAACACCGGGCGGGATTCGACGTAGTCGTCGAGATACTGCTTGGCATCGTCATCCCACGGAAGATCGCGCGCCAGACGTGCGGGCGTGCTCTGTACTTTGTCGAGTTCGGTACCCAGCGGCAGAATGTGGAACAACGCGTCAAACAACGCATTGCAAACTTCCTGCACCAAATAGGTGGCGCCGCTGTAACCCATATACGGCGTGCCGGTGTGACGGCGGATAATGGCGCCGGGAAACGAGGCCTGAATAAACATGGCGCGCGCGCCTGTTTCGGCCATATACATGCGTTCGTTATAACTACCGAACACAATGATGGGCGTGTTGTTTTGCACCTGTTCACGCACTTCGTCGTTGCGGGTTTTTTGTCCTGCAAGGCGACTGACCGCAAAGTTGCACGGCATGCCCATATCATTTTCAAGAAAATTGCGCACGCCGCGCGTATAGGTTTCATTAGCGACGATGCCAAAGCTCGCTGTGGCGTAGAAATCCTGGGTCACCGAGCGCCACAAATCCCACTGTGGCTTGATCGTGGTGTGCTTTTCTTCTTCGATAAACGGCTCGGGGTCGATCCCTAACAGCGTACCGAGTTCACGTAAAAATTTGGTCGTGCTATGCAAACCGATGGGCGCCTGCAAGTAGGGGCGCTCGAGCTGCTCGCACAAAAGGCGCCCAAACTCGCGGTACATACAAATATTGACTTCAGCCTGGGCCAGTTTGGGCACATCACTTAGATGACTGCCCAGCGGGAACATCAGGTTGACCTCTGCGCCGATGCCGTTGACCAACCGTTTGATCTCTGCCAGATCGGACGGCATGTTGTAGTGACCGTACGCCGGGCCAATGATGTTGACCTTGGGCTTCGCGCCTTCTTTGCGTTTGGGCACGGCCGGCACGCGGCCTTTTTTGGGGCCAAACTCCGACCACAGCCAGGACATGGCGCGGTCCGCGCACTGCCATTGGTCTTCGTCAATGGTGCGCGGCAAGAAGCGTTTAATCTTGGTGCCTTCGGGCGTCACACCACCACCGATCATCTCGGCGATGGAGCCGGTGACCACGACGCTTGGCATTTTCGGGTCAAGCGTCTGGTGCGCGCGCTTCATAGCGCCTTCGGTCCCATGTTGACCGAGTTCTTCTTCACCCAGACCAGTAACAACAATCGGCAATTCATGCGGTGGCAAAGCATCGGTGTAGTGCAGCACCGAGGTTACCGGCAAATTTTCGCAGCCGACCGGTCCGTCGATAATGACCTGTAAGCCTTTGACGGCGCAGAAAACATAGACAGCGCCCCAGTAGCCGCCCGCGCGATCGTGATCGAGGACCAACATCAGGCCACCGACCTTTTCGTCGAGCTTGATTTCTTGGCCGCTGGTTTTTGGCCCGATGTTACCGGGCTGTCCGAATCGATATCGGGCATGACCGAACCACGTTCGCTTGCTTTCTTGCGCTCGGGTGGGCGCGCTGGATAGCTGCGTTTCGGCGCTTGCTCTTTCGGCGCATCACTCCACACGCCGGTCTTGTCGCCGGTACCGACACCTTCGAAAAACTCTTTCATGGTATCGAGGCGACCGGCCTGCGAGATGGCGCTGTTAATGACTTGCGCCAACGAACCGGGCCCGGGCATACCGATCAACGGCCGCGCCGAGATCAGGTTGGTAAAGTACAAACCGGGAATGCCAAATTCTTTGGCTTTTTGCACCACCGGTGTCGTGCCAATGGCCAGGTCAGGACGAAATTCGACCATGGCCTGAACATCCTGTTCGAGCGACGCGCGGAACTGCACGCGTATGCCTTTGGCTTCCAGCCATTCGCGATCCGGGTCAGACCATTTGGTGCGTGGGCACGCGGTACCAACGTAACGGACGTCGGCGCCGCACTCGACCAGAAGGCGGGCAACGATTAACTCTGAACCTTCGTAGCCGGACAACGTAATGCGCGCATCAATGGGCGATGCGGCAATGGCGGCTTTGAGTCCGGGCAGGATGGCGTTTTTAGCGGCGTCAATTTTATCGCGCGCGACATTGAGCGTGCTGCCGATCGCCTCAAGCCAGGCATCGGTACCATCGACGCCAACCGGTGCCGAGCCGACGATGGGTCGGCCAGCGGCTTCAAATTCACGGACGCAGGCGGTGTAAAACGGATGAATAGCGGCAACCACTGCGCCGTCCAGCGCCGCATACAGCTCGCCCCATTCGCGGGTTGGCACGACCGGGCCGGCGCGCAAACCCATGGGCTCGAGCAGCTGACCGATGGAGACTGGATCGACCGGAAACATCTCGCCGAGCAACGTGACGCTCGGGCGTTCATCTTCGGTCGCATTGGGCATCGGCGCTACTGGGCCACTTTGCGCTTCGTTGCGTGCGTAGTTAAGCATCGCACCGGCGAGCACGTCTTTGGCTTCAGCGTGGGTCGGAATACCAAATCCGGGCACATCGATACCGATGATGCGGACGCCGTTTATTTCTTTGGGCAGCAACTGCAGCGGGACACCCGATGCGGTCGGCACACACAAATTGGTGATGACCACCGCGTCATAGAGCTCCGGGTCGGCGATGTCGTGCACCGCTTCGCGAATATCTTCAAACAGCTTGCCGGTGACCAGCGTTTCGGAATTGAACGGCACGTAACCGACCGTGCGCCGGGCACCGTAAAAGTGCGAGGTAAACGTCAAGCCGTAAACGCAGCAGGCGGAGCCGGATAAGATAGTGGCGGTACGCCGCATGCGCAGGCCAACACGTAGTGAGCCAAACGCCGGGCACATGGATTGCGGTTGATCATGCGGACCCACCGGGTAGTCTGCCGCATAGCGATCGAGCACTTCGGCTTTGCCCGCGGCGGCGGCGGCGCTGCGCAATTCGTCTTTGGCGTGGCAACCTGGGGTTGCCTCAGGTGCTGCCGCGTTGGTGTCAGTTTGTGGTGTCTTATCGCTCATGATTTATACGTTGTCGTAAACAACTTCGAGCGTTGGCTTGTTGATCACCGCAGCGCCACACATGTCTTCGGCCGTGGCCGACAGCAACTTCACATCGCGACCCACCGTGTCGCTGCTGAACAGATCCAGCAAGCCGTCCGGGGACAGAGGCGTTGGGTGACGCGGCTCAGACTCGGCCACGCTGATCGCCAGCTGTTCAAACAACGGAGCCCAAATTCCGCCGGGCACCCCAACGATTTCATAGTTGGCACTCTTGCGCCGGATGTCGTCGTCGGCGGGAATCGCGGCCAGAACCGGAATACCCACGGCCTTGGCAAAGGCTTGCGCCTCGCCGGAGCCGTCGTCCTTGTTGATGGCCATGC
>CAYGSQ010000271.1:0-5511 GCA_964352435.1 uncultured Gammaproteobacteria bacterium
ACTCGGTTTAGCGTTTCGCACCGCTTAATACGGCCAAAAAAAAACCGGCATCCACAGACGCCGGTTTTCCTTGCAAGCTTGATGTCGCAATCAGGTACTGAAGAACCCCATCTTGACGCCAGCCAATTCAATCACATCGTTGTCGTTCAGGCGCCTGGCCTGTGGGCCAATCGGTTGCCCGTTGACCTGCGGATAATTGCCCGGAGTACCACTGTCGACGTGGACCACAAAGTAACCTTCCGCTCGGCGCGTGATGGCCGCGACCTGCACACCGGGGCGACCCAATGTCGTCAGTGCCTTGGTCAGCGCCAGCTCTTTGCCGGCGAACGCGCCACTGAGTACCTGCAGCTTGGCTTTCGGTAATGCCTGGCTCTTGTTCTCAGCCATGGTGACTGCAGCCGCCACGTCGTTCTCATCCAGCGTCTGGGTGGCCGTCGGCGGCGGAGCGGCCGGCGGACGAATAATCTGTGCCTCCGGAATCTGACCAGCCGAGGCGAGGGCTTCATTGACCTTGTGGACACTCGGTGCACCGCGCTGAGCCCCCGGTCGAATAATCATGGTCTTTTCGAATTCGTCGCTGTCGTGGTCTTCCTTGTCGTCGTCGACAAAGCGTAACTGGTGGTGACCAATCGTAATGACGTCACCATGTTGCAGGGCATGCTTCTTCACGAGCTTGCCATTCACGTAGGTGCCATTCGTACTGTTTAGATCCTCAAGGAACGAGTCGTTCAGGATGTTGATCACCAGCGAATGATGGCCGCTGACTGCAGGATTATCGATGCGCACATCGTTGTCCGGCAAGCGGCCAACGGTATACCGTTCTTTCTGCATGTTGTATTCAGCGAGCACTTGCCCGTCAAGATTCAATATTAAGCGTGCCATGTCGCTCTCTCAATTCGCTTAGCCAAAGATCGAACTCAATTTCTTGAGCAACTTTTTCCGTTGTGAAAACGGTTTCAAAATTTTTGCGACGACGATGGAGACATTGTCGCGTCCACCGTTGTCGTTCGTTAGCCTGATAAGCTGTTGACCAATCAGGTTAAGATTAGCATTAAAAGTGCTGATAGTTAAATGAATATCCTCATCATCAACCATATCCGACAGCCCGTCGGAGCACAGAACATATACGTCCTGCGGTCGCACTTTTTCCTCTAGCAGTTCTACCTCGACCTTGGGCTCTATGCCGAGTGCACGGGTCACATAATTCCGGTTGAGTGACCTTTGGGCCTCCTCAGGGGAATAAAATCCGCGGTCGACCAGCTCCCGTAGCAGCGAGTGGTCTTTGGTCACCTGGGCAAATCGCTTGTCCCGCAGGCGGTAGAGTCTGGAGTCGCCCACGTGGGCAATCGAAATCATATTGTCGTAAAACAGGCAGGCCACGATTGTCGTACCCATGCCCTCGCATTCTGCTTTGGTCTGCGCCGTTTGATAGATCAGTTTGTTGGCACGCATAATCGCGTCGCGTAACACAATGGTCTGGCGTAGCAGACCGGTCTCCTGATCAATGGCGCCGCGGTCTTCATGGGCCATGGCTTTTTGCACCATCTCCATCGTGGTCTGGACCGCAATGCCGCTGGCGACTTCGCCCGCGTTGTAGCCGCCCATGCCGTCGGCCAGCACCAGAAGGCCAATCTCCATATCCGAGCCGATGGCGTCTTCATTGTGATCACGCACCAGGCCGGTATCGGTCAGTGTGATGTGCTCAATTTTGCCTTTCAGACTCATTCAGTAAGTGTGCTCTTGCATGCCTTCGTTATGCCGCCATGTTCGCGCGGCATTCGCGTAAGTCCAGGGCCAGCTCCGCACCCGACTGATAGCGAGCGTCAGCATCTTTGCTAAGCGCGCGATCAACGACCTGCTCAAGACAAACCGGCAATTCCGGGCGCGCCGCGCGCAGCGGCGTGTGTGGCTCGTTGGCAATCTTGTACATTAAGGTGGCCATTGAGTCAGCTCGGAAGGGCAATTGTCCCGCAAGTAGTTGATAAAGCGTAACACCCAGAGAAAATAAGTCCGAGCGTCCCGTCACGTTTTTCCCGGACAACTGCTCTGGGGACATGTACGAGGGCGTGCCTAATACGATGCCGGTCTTGGTCTTGGACGACGATGTAATGCGGGCAATGCCGAAATCGGTGATTTTGAGGTCGCCCGATTCCGGGTCGTACATGATGTTTGCGGGCTTGATATCCCGGTGAACCACGTCTTCCTTATGGGCGTAGGCGAGGGCATCGGCCATGCGCGCTGTCAACGAAATGACCGTTTCAATCGGTAGCAGGCCGTCGCCGCGGGTATAGCCGCTCATGTGCGTTCCGCGCAAAAACTCCATCGCAATGTAGGCCAGGTCGTGTTCTTCGCCTGCGTCGTACACCGTGACGATGTCGGGGTGGTTGAGGCGGCCGGCCGTTTCCGCTTCACGAAAAAAGCGCTCGCGGACGCTGGCAACTTCGTTCTCGTCGAACTCCTGGGAGATGGCGATCGTTTTGATGGCCACAACGCGGTTGATCTTGGGATCACGGCCCAGGTACACCGTACCCATGGCGCCTTTGCCAAGCTCTTTTTCCACGACGTAACGGCCAAGCATCGGTTTTTGCACATCGTCGCGATCGACAATGAGCGTGCCGGCCGCGGCGATCGCGCCGCCAAACACGAGCGTCTCGTCCATGACTTCGCTGCGTTTTACACGTTCACCTACATCACGATAATTGATGTCGTGCTCGGCCATGCGTGCGTATACGGCCCCCGCCTTGTTGAACTGTCGCTTACGCTCGAAGTCGAGCGCGAGGTTGTACAACGGCTCCATGATGGCGTCGTCCAACGGGCACTGGCGAAACTTCTCGAAAGCCATGTCGAGCTGGCCCTGTCCCTGAAACGCGAGCCCCAGCATGCGATTGGATTCGGCGCTGGCGGCATCAGTCTGAAATTTCATGCGCTCAGTGACGCCAAAGCGTTTGACGGTCATAACCAAATGGCCGCCCGCGAGGAACAGTACAGGTGTGATCAGGTGCAGCCACTGCGAGGCGACGCTGATGAGATAGAACTCGGCCAATACAAGGCCGATGATCAGCGAGAGGCTGATCAGCGCGCCGGCGGTCGCACCGAGTCGCGGCAGAAGGAAAATAATATAGCCGCCCAGCAACACGGCGATGATGCGTTCGATCCACGGGGCCGCGTTCGGCCGAGTCACATATTCCTGCTGCAGGATCGATGATGTGGCGTGGGCCAGCCACATCACCGGGGCCGTCGCCGGCCCGGCTGGCGTCGCCAGCGCGTCGCCCACGCCGCTGGCGGATGCGCCAATTAGCACGGTTTTGCCGCGAAACGTGTTGGCCGGGACCAGTTCGGTAAAGACGTCGTAGAAGGACTCGACGCGAAATTTGGAAGCATCGTCGCCGGCATAAAAATGGTTGAGGAGTCGGCCGTCTGGCGCCGTGTGCAAACGCATTTGGCCTGCCGTGATCTGCGAAGCTGCGGCGTCAAATGACAAAGCTTCGAGCGACAGGCCAACGGTCTTGAGGGCAGTGAGCAGGGCGAGCGATGGGTATTGCGCGTCACGGTGCTCGGCCACTAAGGGCGTATCGCGTACGACACCGTCGCGGTCAGGGATCAAACCTAGATGCCCCAAACCGTTGGCGTGAGCACCGATACGGTTGTTCGGGTAAGTGGGCTCGACAAAGGGCACCGACAAAGACGTCGGATTCGGCAGCTGATTTCTCACTGCCGCCAACGAGCTATTGTCCTCGTGCACCTCGGACAGGCCGGTACCTTCGAAAATCACTGGCAACAGAACGTTGCCGCTGCGATAGATGCTTTGTCCCAGAAGCACATCGTAGGCGGTGGCCTCTACGGCCGAGTCGACCTGCGACTGCAATGCGAGGAGTTGGTCGTCCAGCGCCGTCTTGCCGCCGTTCGCCAGCAGCATCCCGTGATCCCCCATGAGTTTGTCGACCGAGTGTTTGATACTTGTGAGGTAATCCGCGCTCGGATCATGTTGCGGCTCGGAAAACACGACGGTGCTCGCGACCACTTTTGGTTGACCTTTGGCCAGAGTGTCAACAAATTGCGCGAACACGTCGCGTGAAAAAGGGAAGCGGCCAATGTAGTCCACGCTTTTCTTGTCGATATCGATCACGACAATGCGCTCGTCTGGCTGTACAGACTTTAGGGCCAGCGCGCGATCGTAGGCTGCCGCTTCCATGCCATAGAAAAACGGTGCCGCCAGTACAAGCGCCAACAGGGCAAAGGCCAGCGCGTAAATCGCGCCGACGATGGCATCCGATTTGAAGGATTTGGTGCGGCCTGCGCCTGTCACGTGGGACTCCATTATGTCGAACGTCAGTATAGACCATAAGGGGCTGTTAATTCTGCGGTTATAGTGTGACGCAGTGCAGACTTTGGGACGAATTCCTGCGCCTTGATTTGCATCATAAATCTCGACGACAGGCCACGAAATATCGCTGGTCGGGCGGCGTAGACACCGTGTTAACATCCCGCGCTCATGGCCAAAACCAAAACGACATATGTATGCAGCGCCTGTAGTGCGACCGCGCCCAAGTGGCAGGGCCAGTGCGCCGACTGTGGCGAATGGAACACGCTGGCCGAAGCCCAGCCGCTCATCCCGAAGGCGGCACGTGGTGGTGGCGGCTACGCCGGGGCCGCGGGTGACGTGCGCCGTCTCAGTGAGGTGGAGCACGAGCCCGAGCAACGCATGGCCACCGGGCTGGTTGAACTCGATCGCGTGCTTGGCGGTGGGCTTGTGTCAGGCTCGGTCTGTCTGATCGGCGGCGATCCGGGCATCGGCAAATCCACGCTTTTATTGCAGGCCGCGGCGGTGCTCTCCGACAAGCTCGATACGTTGTACGTCAGCGGCGAAGAGTCGCTGCGCCAGATTGGATTGCGCGCGCGTCGTCTGGGCCTTGGCGACGTGGATTTGCATCTGCTCGCGGAGACCTGTGTCGAGAAAATCGTCGCCGAGGCGGTAAGCCGCAAGAGCGGCGTGCTGGTCGTAGATTCTATCCAGACCATGTACTCCGACGGCCTGCAGGCGGCGCCGGGCACGGTTAGCCAGTTACGCGAATGCGCGGCGCAGCTGGTGCGTGTCGCGAAACTGTCGGGGATGGCCGTTTTCCTGGTCGGCCACGTTACCAAAGAAGGGGTGATCGCCGGTCCGCGCGTGCTCGAGCATATGGTCGACACCGTGCTCTATTTTGAAAGTGATGCCGGTAGCCGTTATCGCATCGTGCGTGCCGCCAAGAACCGCTTTGGCGCCGCCAACGAACTCGGCGTGTTCGCGATGACCGATCACGGCCTTAAAGAAGTCAAAAATCCATCTGCCATTTTTTTGTCGAGGCACACGCAACCTGTATCCGGTAGCGCCATCATGGTCAGCCGCGAAGGCAGTCGGCCGCTGCTGGTCGAGGTGCAGGCACTGGCCAGTGACACGTCGGGCAATCCGCGTCGCGTCGCCGTCGGCCTTGAGCCAAACCGACTGGTGATGTTGCTGGCCGTATTGTCCCG
>CAYGSQ010000272.1:0-445 GCA_964352435.1 uncultured Gammaproteobacteria bacterium
CGAAGAATTCCATGACCGCTTCGGCGCGCCGCTGGCTTAATGCCAGGTTGTTTTCTTCGCTGCCTTGATCGTCCGTATGTCCGGCGATCTGAATACGTGCGGCGGGGCAGGATTTGGCGACCTGGACCAGTTCTTTCATCAGGCCCTGGCTGGCGTCGCTGATATCGCTGCTGCCGGTGTCAAAGTTGATCCGCGCGGCGCTCATCAGCGTATCCATGTCTTGCTGGCAGCGTGCAGCGGCTTCCGGACTACGATCCAGCGCCGGTGTTCGTCCTAAATCGATGGTGCCGGATGTGCCGTCGCCGCCCGGTAAATTGCCGACCCGCGCAGCCAGGTCGGGGTTTTCGCGCAGCATTGCCGCCATTGTCTGACGCGATCCGACCTGCAATTGTGCTTCGTAGCCCTCGGGCAGCGCCGCATCAATGGTCTCGCGCAGGCGATTGAG
>CAYGSQ010000272.1:455-5503 GCA_964352435.1 uncultured Gammaproteobacteria bacterium
ATCACTGGATGTCAGGCCTTCCACGTACAGAATTTGGTCGCGCAGGCCGGTTTCGCCATCGGCGACGAGACTCGCCACGCTGATGGCCTGCCCAGCGGCCACCAGAAAGTCGGCGGGCGCATCCGGATAGAGCATCAGCTCATCGTCGACGCGTTCGCCCTCGAACTTCTGGCGGGCGATATCGACCAGCGCATCGCGCGCTAGCTCGTCAGGCACCATGCCACCAAGCACGATGCCCTGCGCCGATCGCGTCACGCTGAACAGGTAGCCCAGTCCAAGGCGCGACATGTCGATGGCGCGGTTGGTGGCATCGTTGGCGATTTGTTCGGCCTCAGGCACCGGCAAATTGCCGACCGTGCGGGTGTCGCGAGAAGGTGTAGTTTTGCGTTCAAGAGACGTTGTTTCATCTGTAATGGTACGCACGCCGTTGACCTTGGCCAGAGCGTCCAGCGCGCGCTGACGCTGTTTGTCACTTGGTGCGAGTCCCGTGATCGTAAGTTCGCGGCCGTCGACGTCAAGACTGGCCCAGTTGATGTTGCTTCCACTAAGTGCGCGCTCAGCGCGTACCTCAATATCACCACTAATCGACGGCACAGCACGCCACAGAAACAGGGCGGTCAGGGCAACCTGCACCAACACTCCACCCAGCAAAATCAGGACACCGCGATTCAAGGAACGACTCACCTTATCGATTTGGGACGCGTGACAACGGGTCCGGTTGCAAACATGGGGCGGCAGGTGCTCTGCGCCGTTTATTACTGTGGGTCCATGTCCTCAGCTGTTGTTATGCGTATGGCACCCCAAGCAGGTCGCGACCACTGGCCATGACAGCGTCGGATAACTCCCTGGACCCATTGTAGCGGCAGGCGCGCGCAATGACCAAAAGCATCTTCCCGAATGAGGCCCCCGTTGTTGCGTCACTGCGTGGGGACCGCTAGGGTGGCCAAATTCGCAGACGATGGTACGCAGATTGGACGAACATCATTTTAGTTTTGCGCTGGTGTCCATCGTGGCGCTCGGCGTGGGCGCCCAGTGGCTGGCGTGGCGCATGCGCCTGCCAGCAATTATCATTTTGGCCGCTACTGGCCTGATCGCGGGACAGCTGGGCGTCGTAACGCCGGGTGAAACCTTCGGCTCTGCGCTCCAGCCTATGGTCAGCCTGTGTGTGGCCGTCATTTTGTTTGAGGGTGGCCTTAACCTTCACTTTCGCGAACTTAAGACCGCGGCGACCGGCGTCCAGCGCCTGGTCTATTTGGGTGCGCCGTTGGCGTGGTGTTTTTCTTCGATGGCCGCGCACTACATTGGTGGTTTGTCGTGGGCTGTGTCGGTGGTATTTGGCGGGATCTTGGTGGTGTCGGGGGCGACGGTCATGATGCCGCTGCTGCGCCAGGCCAGTCTCAATCGCAAAACGGCGTCATACTTCAAATGGGAAGGCATCGTTAACGACCCGATCGGCGCACTGCTGGCGGTGCTTGTGTTCCAGTTTTTTGTGTTCCGTGGCGAGGGCTCGGGGATTGGCTCGGTCGTTAGCGGACTGGCGTTCGCGCTGCTGTCCGGTGGCTTTCTTGGCGGCCTTGGCGGTTGGCTGACGGGCAAGGCGTTTCAGGCGTCGATGGTGCCCGAATATCTCAAATCTCCGGTAATGCTGGGACTCGTACTGGTCGTATTTACCGTGTCCAACAGTGTGCAGCATGAAGCGGGTCTGCTGGCTGTGACCATTATGGGCATCGTTATCGGCAACATGCATCTGGCCGGCATCCAGGACATGAAGCGGTTCAAGGAATACATCACCGTCATGCTGGTCGCGGTGGTGTTCATACTGCTGACGGCCGATCTCGATCTTAGCGTCGTTCTGGGTGTCGATTGGCGCGGTGTGGCGCTGGTGGTTGCGATCCTCTTTTTAGTACGGCCCCTCGGGACGATGTTGGCTACGTTCGGGTCGGGCATGCAGTTCAACGATCGCGTATTGCTGTCGTGGATCGCACCGCGTGGGATCGTCGCGGCCGCAACGGCTGGTGTGATGGGCCCGCGCCTGGAAGAGGCCGGCTATGCCGATGCACATTCGCTTCTGCCACTGGTGTTCATGATTATTTTCGCGACCGTCGTGTTCCACGGTTTGAGCATCGGCTGGGCGGCACGCCGCCTGGGACTCACCTCCAAAATTCGCGACAGCGTGCTCATTGTGGGGGCGTCGCCGTGGACCATTGAGCTGGCACGCAAGCTCAAGGACATGAAGATCAACACGCTGTTGGTCGACAGCTCATGGCACAACCTCCGGCCAGCGCGGTTAGCCGGGCTGCCGACGTTCTACGCCGAAATTCTGTCGGATTTCGCCGAGGAGTCGGTGGAGATCAGTCATGTGGGCACGGTGTTGGCCGCGACCAGCAACGATGCCTACAACGCGCTCGTATGCACCGCCATGGCGCCTGAGATCGGGCGTGGGCAGGTATTCCAGCTGCCCATGGGGGTGGGTAGCGATGAGGACCGCGCAGGTATGGCGCGGCCCTTGCGCGGTCGCTTTGCGTTCAGCAACGATGCGGTGTTTGAGAAGTTGTGGCAACGGCACGTTCGGGACTGGCAGTTTTATCGCACACGCATCAGCGAGTCGTATTCGTACAGCGACTTTTTGGGGGACTGCCCCAGCGAGGCGATTCAGATCATGACCCTGCGCCCGGACGGGACGCCGCGCCTGCACGCTGTCGATGCAAAGCGTGAGCCGGAAACCGGCGACACGATTTTGTACTATGCGCCGATTCGCGAGCGTGGCGCTGAGGCAACAGCTAAGAAGCCTACTGCACCATGAGCGCAGCCATGTCACCACTGATTGACGGCCCGGCGGGGCAACTTGAGACCATCGTTGACCTGCCGGACACAATGGTTGGCGTGGCGGTCGTATGCCATCCCCATCCGCAGTTTCAGGGCACGATGACAAATAAAGTTGCGCACACGCTCGCGCGCGCAATGCTGGATCAAAATATCGGCGTCATTCGGTTCAACTTTCGCGGTGTTGGCAGGAGTGAGGGCGCCTACGATAACGGTGTGGGCGAGGTCGCCGATGCGGTCGCCGCGGCCCGGTGGATCAGTCAGCGTTATCCGGGTTTACCATTAGTTTTTGCGGGTTTCTCGTTTGGCGCGCGTGTTGCGATTCTGGCGGCGACGCGCCATCCGTGCAGCGCGTTGGTGAGTGTTGCACCGGCGGTCGCATTGGACTTCGCGTTGCCCTTTACGCAGCCCACTGTGCCGTGGCTGGTGGTGCAAGGTGATGATGACGAACTGGTGGAATGCGCTGACGTGGTCAATTGGGTTGATACGCTCGAACCCGGTCCGCAACTACAGGTGATGAGCGAGGTCGGGCACTTCTTTCACGGCAAGCTCACGCCACTTCGACAGCACGTTGGCGCCTTCCTTCAAACTGCTCTGGGTATCGCAAGCGACTGAAACCCATAAAAAAACCGGAGGCGCTAGCGGCGACTCCGGCTTTTGAAATCGTCCAAAAGTCTGACGATTTAGACCATTTCTTTCAGGCCTTTCAGTGCGAGGACTTTTACAGCCTTACGCGCTGGCTTGGCTTTGAAAACCATTTCTTCGCCGGTAAATGGGTTCACACCCTTACGCGACTTCGTGGCGGGCTTGGTGACTTTCTTGATTTTCATCAAGCCAGGCAACGTGAACACGCCAGGACCGCGACGGCCGAGGCTCTTCTTGATGATGGTGTTCAAACTTTCGAACACGCTGCTGACTTCCTTGCGGGTCAGACCGGTGTCGTCCGAGATGTGAGCTAGAATTTCGCTCTTCGTCGGTGCTTTCGCTGCCGCTGGTTTTTTAGCCGCCATGTAGACTCTCCTGTAAAGCCTTAATTCAAAGTGTGCGCGTCGCGCAATAATCGCAGCGGAAAATAGCACAATGAACCGGGAAACGTAACACTATTTGCGAAATAAACTGCAATTGCCAAGATTGATTTCGCTCTAGCATAGAGCTACGAACGTGGCTTTACTTCGTAAAGAACTGTTGCTGAAATTTGACTTCCAGCGCGTTCGTGCTACCCGCGGGCGTGGCGGAAATTTTAAAGTTGAGAAATTCCTTGTGGGTGACCGGCACCACACCGATAAAATAAATCGCATCGCCCTCGATAATTTCCTGCAACGCAATCTTTTTGGTCTGGGCTGTCAGGTTGTTTGTTTCAACGCTGACAATTCCGGAGACGGGCGTATGGCCCGGTACGCCGCTCTTTTTTAGCAGCACAACATTGAGCAGTGCGTTTGAGCGACTGCGCGTAATTTTGTATTTCGCGGCGTTTTCCGGTGACAGCAGGTCGCTGGTTGTAGCATTGAAGTGCACGATGTAGTCACCGAAGTCCTGCGAGGTGGGCGGCGCTTCTCGTGCTTGCGGGGCGTCGTTAAGCGACGTGGCCGAACCGGAGTTGCCGCATGCCGCGAGTGATGCGGCCACGAATCCGCACAGCGCAACGCGCGCGACGCGCGCAAAAATTGAGGTTGAGGAAACGGTTGAGTGATTGGCGTTCATGGAAAGATACTCCGACTGCGCGACGGCGCCGCGCTCAACGATTTGCGTAAGTTTACACGATAGATGGCGAAGGCAGGTTGCCCGTCGGCTTTAGAGCAACAGCCTTGAGATTTCGTTCTCCACCAACAGTCTGGCGATGTTCAGGCCGATGAATGCCACGATAATCGATAAATCAAGGCCGCCGAACGGCGGGATGACGCGGCGTATCGGCCCTAGCAGCGGCTCGGTCAGACCATAAATCATCGACACGATCGGATTGCCCGGGTCCTGATTGATCCAGCTCAGTATGAAGTGGAAAAACAGCAGTGCCGTGTACAGACTGATTGCCGCCAGCAATAGCGAGACGACGCCACCGACCAACAGCGTCCTGACCCCAGGTAATGCGCCGCCAAAGGCGATGCCGCTCAGCATGATCATGCCGACCTGCACCAGATACGCCGCCAACAGCGAAGCTACGTCGACGCCACCCCAACCCGGGATGATTTTGCGCAACGGCATGACTAGCGGGTTGGTGACCTGGACGA
>CAYGSQ010000273.1:0-5498 GCA_964352435.1 uncultured Gammaproteobacteria bacterium
CGGCCAGCGAGCGCACCGTGGTGACACCCGCTGCATCCAGCGCCTTAAATTTCTCGGCCGCCGTACCTTTGCCGCCCGAGATAATCGCACCGGCGTGGCCCATACGTTTGCCCGGAGGCGCGGTGACGCCCGCAATGTAGGCCACGACAGGCTTACTCATGTTGCCCTTGATGTACTCGGCCGCGGCTTCTTCGTCGCTGCCGCCAATCTCGCCCACCATGATGACACCGTCGGTCTGCTTGTCGGCTTCGAACAGCTCGAGACAGTCGATGAAGTTCATGCCACGCACGGGATCGCCACCGATACCGATACAGGTCGACTGACCCAGACCGTTGGTGGTGGTTTGGTACACGGCTTCATAGGTCAGCGTGCCGGAACGCGACACGACGCCGACGCGCCCAGGCTTGTGAATAAACCCGGGCATGATGCCAATTTTGCATTCGCCTGGCGTGATGATGCCGGGGCAGTTGGGCCCGATCAGACGTACGTCGCTCTCACAGAGCGCCGCGCGCACCTTGACCATGTCGATCACCGGGATACCCTCGGTGATGCACACGATCAATTTGATGCCACCGTCCGCCGCTTCCAAAATCGCGTCGGCGGCGAAGGCGGCCGGCACGTAGATCATGCTGACGTCGGCACCGGTTTCGCTCACGGCTTGCGCCACGGTGTTGAACACCGGCTTGTCCAGGTGCATCTCGCCACCACGACCCGGCGTCACACCGCCGACAATGCGCGTGCCGTAATCAATGCACTGGCGTGAATGGAAAGTACCCTGGTTTCCGGTGAAACCCTGGCAAATAATTTTACTGTCTTTGTTGACCAAAACGCTCATAACAACTCCGCTCAGGCCACTGCCGAGATAGCTTTTTTCGCCGCGTCCGTGAGGTCGTCCGCTGCTACGATATCGAACCCGCTGTCAGCCAGCAGTGCTCGTCCTTTTTCTACGTTGGTGCCTTCCAGCCGAACCACTACCGGTATCGACACACCCACTTCCTTCACTGCCGCAATCACGCCTTCCGCAATCACGTCACAGCGAACGATGCCGCCGAAGATGTTGATCAGGATGCTCTTGACACTTGGGTTTGACAGAATGATTTTGAACGCCGCCGTCACCCGCTCGGGTGTAGCGCCGCCGCCCACGTCGAGGAAGTTGGCCGGCTCACCGCCGAGCAGCTTGATGAGGTCCATCGTGCCCATGGCCAGGCCCGCGCCGTTCACCATGCAGGCAATATCGCCATCGAGCGACACATAGTTGAGCTCGTGCTCGTGCGCTTCGGCTTCTTTGGCATCTTCCTGACTGATGTCGCGCAACTCGGCCAGATCTTTTTGGCGGAACAGCGCGTTGTCTTCAATGTTGATCTTGGCGTCCAGCGCCATGACGTCACCCTTGCCGGTCACGATCAGCGGGTTCACTTCAACCAGGCTGCAGTCTTTATCGACAAACAGTTGGTACAGCGCC
Organism: uncultured Gammaproteobacteria bacterium; assembly: GCA_964352435.1. Taxonomy (GTDB): domain Bacteria; phylum Pseudomonadota; class Gammaproteobacteria; order Steroidobacterales; family JBCCMA01; genus JBCCMA01. The sequence continues at coordinate 1,463 of CAYGSQ010000273.1, forward strand.
GAGACAATTTTTGAGAACTGTTTGATTTGCGCCTTATCGAGGCCCAAACCAAAACCCAGACGTCGCGCCTGAAACGGCAGCAGGCCTGTTGCCGGGTGGATCGCTACCGTCACGATTTTTTCGGGCGTCTTGGCTGCGACTTCTTCGATGTCCATGCCGCCGGCCGCCGAGGCCATGATGGCAATGCGTCGCGTTTCGCGATCGACCACCATACTTAAATACAGTTCGCGATCGATGTCAGAACCGGACTCCACGTAAACCTTTTCAATAGGCAGACCTTCGGCGTCGGTTTGATGCGTGACCAGACGCGTGCCCAGCATTTTGGCCGTAGCCTCGCTGACCTCGTCCATGGTCCGGGCCAGCGTGACGCCGCCCGCCTTGCCGCGACCGCCGGCATGCACCTGCGCTTTGACGACCCACAGGTCGCCGCCCAGTTTTTTGGCCGCCTCGACCGCCTCGGCGGGCGTCGTGGCCACATGGCCGGTCGGGACAGGGATGCCATACTCGGCAAAAATGACTTTCGATTGATATTCGTGAAGGTTCATACGTCGGAACACCGTAGGGGGGCTGAACTGGTGGCGTATTGTGTAGGAAAGGCCCGGTTATGGCAAAGCACGCAGGTCGCAGTTTGGACGAAAGGGCCGGATTAGATGGCAGCCACCTCACACGCCTTCCCGGTCGCGGCGTGATCCTGGTCAACATTGGCCGCAAACAGACTGCTAGAATGCCGACAACTCATTGAATAGACAGCGTGCCCATCATTTCAGCAAGCTCTCAACCTGATCCGGCCGCCGGGCTTGATCCGCGACCCAGCGCCAGCGTTGAGCTGGGTTGGCGGATTGCCTCGCTGCTGAGCGGCTATCGACTGTTTGTCGGCCTGGCCCTGATGATCGCTTTCGCGGCGTTGCGCTCGCCGCGCGCCGTGGGGGCTCATTCTGAAGAGCTCTTTCAGATCGTCACGCTGGTGTACTGCGCGTTTGGTATCGCGGGCTTGATCGCCGCCAATCGCCGTGCGCCAAGTCAGGATTTGCAGCTGCGCGCCGCGCTGCTGGCGGACGTATTTGTGGTGCCGCTGCTCATTCATGCCAGCGGCGGCGTCTCGAGCGGCCTTGGCAACCTTATTATTGTATCGGTGGGCGCCTGCAGTTTAATTCTGCCACGACGCACCGCACTGATGTATGCCGCACTGGCCGCGCTGGCCATCCTGACCGAACAGGCGGCCAGTTTTTTCGAGGGCATTACACACGCAGAGGACTTCGTCCGCGCCGGGCAGCTGAGCGGCGTGACGCTTTTGATCTCCATTGTCGGCCAGCCGGTGTCGCAGCGTCTGCGAGAAAGCGAAGCACTGGCGCAACAGCGCGGCGTGGATCTGGCGAACCTTGCCGAACTGAACAACTACATCATTCAGCATTTACGCGAGAGCATCCTGGTGCTCGACGCCGACGACACCATCCGGCTGATCAATGCGACCGCGGCACGGCATTTGGGCCACGACGTCAACGTGGTGGGCCGAGCGATCAACGAGGTCTACGAGCCACTGGGACAACATACGGCCAACTGGCGCCAGGCCGGCGAACAAACCAACGCCTCCCCCGGCCAGTTTCTGTCCGCGGACAGCACCACCAATTTGACGCCGCACTTTGCGCCGATTGGCGATGAGAAGCCTGCCGCAACGCTGATCTTTCTCGAGGATGCGACGGCACTGTCGGAACGTGTACAGCAAACCAAACTGGCGGCGCTGGGTCGATTGAGCGCCAGTATTGCGCACGAGATTCGCAATCCGGTCGGGGCCATTAGCCACGCCGGGCAGTTACTCGGCGAGTCTGAACGCCTGGGCGATCAGGAACGTCGTCTTACGCAGATCATTCATGAACACTGCGGCCGCGTGAACGGGATTGTTAAGAGCGTATTGCAGCTTTCTCGTCGGGATCACGCTGAGCCGCAACTGCTCAACCTCAACGACTGGCTGGGCCAGTTCGTCACCGAATTCAGCGCCAGCATGGAGGGGCCCGTGGCCGCATTCGACCTCGACCTGGAGGTGGCAGATTTGTCGGTGCGCATGGACCCTACGCATTTGCACCAGGTGCTGTGGAACCTGTGTCGCAACGCCGTGCACTACGCAAGCGACGATGGCAGTGACCTGTGTATTCGCGCCGGTCGCGTGGCAACCACATCGCGACCTTTCGTTGAAGTGCTCGATCGCGGGCCGGGCATTGATGAGCAATTTCGCGAGACGGTGTTTGAGCCGTTTTTCACGCGCGCCAAAGACGGCACGGGCCTTGGGCTTTTCCTGGCGCGCGAGCTGTGCGAGGTTAACCGGGCCACGTTGCAATATGAATCGCGCGACGGTGGTGGCAGCTGTTTTAGAATTATTTTTGCAGATCCGCAAAGATGGACGTATTGATACTTAAGGAGATCGCGAGCCGATGGCACGCCCGCGCGCACTAATCGTAGATGACGAGCCCGATATTTGTGAATTGATCGGGATCACCCTCAACCTGATGGATATCGACAGCCGCGCGGTAGGCGATGTTGCGGCTGCCCGCGATGCGCTTGGCAACGGTCACTTTGACCTGTGCCTCACCGACATGCGCCTGCCCGACGGTGATGGCCTTGAGCTCATTGAGTGGATGCAGCGTCACGCGCCCAACGTCCCGGTGGCCATGATCACCGCACACGGCAACGTCGAGACCGCCGTACGCGCATTGAAACTTGGCGCCTTTGATTTCGTCTCCAAGCCGGTTGATCTGGGCGCATTGCGCAAGCTGGTCAACTCTGCGATGCGCCTCAAAGATGACGCGACGCCCGCACTCATTAATCACGACGAAGCCGACACGACCATGCTGGGCGAGTCGCAGGCTATGCAGCGCGTGCGAGAGTTGGTGCGCAAGGTGGCCCGCTCGCAGGCGCCGGTGCATATCTGCGGCGAATCGGGAACCGGTAAAGAGCTGGTCGCCCGCATGATCCACCAGATCGGCCCACGCTCAGACGCCCCCTTTGTGCCGGTCAACTGCGGTGCGATTCCGGCCGAGCTTATGGAGAGTGAATTTTTCGGTCATCGCAAGGGCAGCTTTACCGGCGCAACCGACAACAAAACGGGCCTGTTTCGCAGCGCCGAAGGCGGCACGCTGTTTCTTGATGAGGTCGCTGACCTGCCGCTGCACATGCAGGTCAAACTGCTGCGCGCCATTCAGGAGAAAGCCGTACGTCCGGTGGGCGAATCGGATGAAGTCGAGGTTGATGTGCGCATTCTAAGCGCTACGCACCAGAATCTGGCTGACATGGTCAGCGACGGCCGCTTCCGGGAAGATCTCTACTATCGCATCAACGTCATTGAGTTGCCGGTGCCGCCGCTGCGTGCCCGTGGTGACGACAAACTGATGCTGGCCAGGCATTTCCTCAAGCGCCACGAAGACGATGGCGAACTGTCGTTGTCGCCGGCCGCCACGGCCCGCATTGCCGCGTATGACTTTCCCGGCAACGTGCGCGAACTGGAAAACGTTCTGGAACGCGCCGCCACGTTGTGCAGCCAGCGCACCATTGATGTCGATGACTTGTTATTAAGAGAGAGTCCGGCATCCCCCACCACCGGCAACGAGAATCTCGAGCACAAACTCGGCGACGTTGAACGCGATGCCATCGTGCGGGCGCTCGAACAAACCCGCTACAACAAAACGGCAGCCGCGAAACTACTGGGATTGAGTTTTCGGCAGCTGCGCTATCGCATTAAAAAGTTGGGCATAGAAGGCTAAATCGCGCAGTCGACATATTGCGCCACGAAGTGACACAACCCAACTGACAATTTGCGTCACTTTTGGACACTGAGGGGCGACACAACGCCCAAATGCCGACCGGTGTCACTGTGACGCGCGTCACAAGCTAAAATCAATTCTTCTCCATTTCAACGTGTTGCAGCACTGCTGGAATGTTGGCACAGCGATTGCATAGTACCTCGAGCCAGTGCGTTGCACGGCACAAAAAGATTTCTGACCAATCTCTTCCTAGGAGTTTCACAAATGAAGAAAGTACAACAGGG
>CAYGSQ010000274.1:0-5485 GCA_964352435.1 uncultured Gammaproteobacteria bacterium
GAATGACCACAAGCTGCGCAAGCACCGCCAGCGCAAGCAGGGCAAGCAGCCCGATGTGTGGTGCTTGCCAGCTCCAGTCACTCATGGGCGTTTGTCGTCGGCGCGGCGCGCGTCATACGCCCGCTGAATCGGATGCGACGCCGCAGGCCGTGCCGCCGGCGTCGGTATCACGTTGTCCAGCTGTCGCCATAGATCACGCGTCAAATCATTGCGGCAGTCCGCGCAGGCACTATCGCGCACCAGTCGCTCCATTGCACCAAGCGTTGGCAGCCAGGACACATCGCTCAATGCGCGTTGGCGTACGATCGTGGTCAGGTCCTCGAGAGCCAGCGTTTCGGGCAATGAATCGTAGCTCAACGCCTCAAGGAGCGATCGCAGACGACGGTCTTGCGACTCAAGTCGTGGGTCATTGTCGACATTGCGCGAGGTGACCTCGTCGAGTTCGCCCGTCAGTCGCCGCTCTTCGTCGATGGGTGTTGGGCGGAAGCCGGTGCGCCGAAGATAGACGCGATCGCTTTCGCGCACCTGTTTGATCAAGTCGAGCGCGAGGTACTCGAACGGCAATGCTGAGGCCGGGTCCGCCAGTCGCAGATGCAATTCGGCATCCCACATCTGGGCCAGCGCACGGCGCAAGAGTTCGCGTGTGGTCGGTTCGAAGAGTGTCGCCTGTTCTGCCTGATCATGCACGTGAGCGTTGAGCGCGATGACCGCCTTTGCATCGCCAATGGCAGGGGCTTGTGCACCGGGCGCCTCATCAGCGTGGCCGGCGTGGTCATGGTCTTCGTGATCGGCCTCGTCTTCGTCGTCATCGGACACGCTAATCTGGGTGCCCGGCCCAATGCCGCTGTCATCTTCTTCGCCAAGATACTGGCCGTAGCGCAGACGCAGTAGTTTTTGATCGATGGCCAGGTCCTGCGCGCGTTGCGCAAATGTTGCGTCATCGATCTCCGGGCGCTGTGCGATCAGTTTTTCGCTATCGATGATGATTTGTCGCTGGCTGCGAAAAAACTCCGGCAACACGGGCACCGCCAGTGTGGCGACCGCTTCATTAATGGCTTCGTCAGGACCCGGCCAGCGCACGATATAGGTGTCGCTGGTGCCGACATTCGGAGTCGGTGCGCGATTGTCCGTCGCCTGAGCAAAAAGATAGAGTTCGTCGCCTGCTTCCATACCCAACGCGAGCAGGTCGAGGGTCTGCGTGACCTGTGCCTGCGTGCGATCGTCGCTCCACAGCGGCGTAAGCTCGATAGCTTCCTCCCGAAACCGAACTTGTTCCCCCTTGCCCCGCGCAAGTGTCATGCGAGCCTGCGTTTGGGTGATGCCATAGTCGTCGGTCACCTCAAACCTAAGCTCAATGTTGAGCGTGTCAACTTTGCCTCGCGCAAGGACACGCACCGACGTGTCCGGCGCGGCGACACGAATGCGCGGCGTTTGATCCGGTTGTGCATCAATGCGAAAAATGCCGTTGGGGATGTCGGCATCATCGACCATGATGCGATACACGCTGGAGCGTGCGGGCCATGTCGGTGACGTCCAGCGGCGTGAGCGTTCCTTTTCAAGCTCAAGTGTTTCGCCATCATGGAAGACCAGCTGCACGCGTTGGGCCGCGCGGTTAAGCGCGATATCCCAAAGTACCTCGGTGTCCTCGAAGGTATTGAAATCAAGCTCGCTCGTCGTCGACGCGGTCACACCGATATAAGCTGGGGGCTGCAAAGTCACACGACTGCGTTCAATCAGCACGTCGGTCGCGCCGGCGGCGGACGGCAGGGCACGTGACGTTTCGGGCAGGAGCGTGACCAGCAGGGCGCATGCAGCGGTCACGCCCCATGCAATGCCGACACTGCGCCAAGGGAACGCCGGCACGCTGGCGGCGAGCTGTCCGGTCCGTTCAAGTGTCGCAAATCTTGCACGAATTTTTTCACGCTGCAGCTCGACCAGCGGGGTTGAATCGGCGCTATCCAGAAGCAGCGTGGTGCTGTCTTCAAGCTGCTCGAAGCGGGCGTCCAGGTGCCGCGCGTAGTCGCGAGCGGTGGGTGCCGTCTTTGGTTGCAGGCGTGTGCGCATTGACGCGAGCAGCGTGGTCAGCAATAGCGTGACCAACACCCGACCGAGCGCGGGCCATGAACCAGGCAAGATGAGCCATAGCGCCACGAAAACCGCCAGTACCAACAACGAGTCGCCCATCGCGCGGCGACGTTGTGCGCGCCGAGCCAGCGTCGCCAACACCCGCGCTTCAGCCGTCATCGGACGACCTCATGAGGGCGGCACCAAGCAGACGCTCGAGCGCCGCGACCAGCGCAATGAGCCAAAAAAACAGCGTCGTTAACGGCTGCTCTATGGGCGTATCTAAACGCGCGTTACGCGTGTTCGAATTTGTCAGTTGCTCCAGGTTCACAGGGTAGTTGAGGGGCGGCGTGTAAAGCTGTGTTGAAATCAGGGCTTCGAGCAGGTCACGCGCGAGGCCGTCGCGGGGTGTGCCGTCGGTCGCAAACATCTCTTGCAGTATGCGCACATCGATCCCGGCAGCATGTTGGGCGCTTAGCGCGACCGAACCGTCGGCGCCAAAGCGTATCGGTATCGCTTTGGCGTCGAGCAACGGTCGCTCTGCTACCACGACGCGGGCCGGGTTGTCGGGCGGCAGTGCGGCGGAGCTCAGCCAGATCGCGAACGGCGCGTCACCGCGTTCGCCGGTTGCAAGCAGCGTATTCGCAGACGCGTCGAGTCCTGCGTCACGCCACGCGGCAATGACTGACACAATTTCGTCCATGTCCTGCCGGCGGTTTTGGTCGTAGACGATGTCGATCGATAGCGGTGCTGCGCGGGCAGCACTGCGCGAGATGGCCGGTGCCGTGACCCAGCTCAGCGCGCGGCCAAGCGTCGGGCGTACCGCGCCCGGCGACGGTGTCATCGCGGGCGCTATGAGCGTGAATCCGACGTCGGCGGGGGCCAGGTGATTGGCCGCATCCATCGCTGACCACAGTTGAGCGGCTGGCCACGCGGGACGCGGCTCGTCAATGCTGGGAAATCCGGGGGCCAGCCAGCGAGCCGGCGGTTTCGCAGCGCCAGCCAGTGACCGCGCGGCGGCCGCGTCCACCTCGACAGACACCAGCGTCCACGACGCGCTATCGGTTGCGTTGCCAGCGACCTTGTGAAACGGCTGCGCGATCAGCAAGACGCACAACGCGATCAGTGCCATGCGCAACGCCAGTAGCAGTGGATGGGAAATTTGCAGTCGTCGCCAACGCAGTCTCGGGCGCTCGCGCACGAAGCGCGTAGTGGCCACGGTAACGCGCTGAAACTCTCCGCGCGCAAGCAAATGGATCAGTAAAGGTACTGCCAGAGCAATCAGGCCCAGCAGAGCCGCAGGCCAGGCGATGCCCACTAGCCGACCTGTCGTCTGGTCATGGGGGCGACGCGCGCTCGTGCCTGCAGAAACTCCCACAGTACATGGTCGAGGGGTTGCTCAATGCTGGCATTGACGTGGTCGACGCCCATGCCGGCGAGGCGTCTTTCCAGCGTCGTTTGGGCCTGTTCGAATGCTGCGAGATAGTCATCGCGCACCGCCTGGGCCTGGGCCTGCACGACCTGGCCCGTTTCGCGGTCGATAAATTCGATGTTACCGCTGTGCGGGAATTCACGTTCGTCGCGCGTTAACAGTTGGAGTGTCAGTACTTCCTTACCACCTGCCTGCAGTTTGGCGATCAGTGCTTCGATTTCCCTGTCTTTTTGAAAGAAGTCGCTGATTAACACGACCAGGCCCGGTGACTGCATCTGTTGCCACACCGTGTCCAACTGGCCAGCGCCCGGCCACTCGCCCAGCGCATCCAGTCGTTGCAGTGACAGTAGTAAGCGATCCAGATGCTGATCGTCTGTGCCAAGTGGCAAAAACTGCGGGCCCTGGTCGTTCAATCCGATCAGGCCGAAACCATCGCCCTGTTGTTGCGCGAGCCACGCCAGACTTGCTGCGACGGCGCGCGCATAGTCCAGACGCGTCCAGTCATCTATATCGGCGCTTGACTGTTGCATGGACGCACTGGTATCCACCACCAGCCACACGGCGACATGGCTTTCGCGTTCACTTTGACGCACGAAGACCTTGTCCGAGCGCGCGTAGAGTCGCCAGTCAATTTGGCGTGGATCGTCGCCAGGTTCGTATTGACGATACTGATTGAACTCCATGCCAGCGCCCAGCTGACGGCTGCGGTGCAGTCCGTGCAGGCTACCTTCGACGACGAGCCGTGCGAGCAGGCGCAGATCGCGGATACGCGCGAGCGCGCGCGGTTGCAACGCGTCGCGCTTGCTCATGCGGCGACCGGGTCCTCAGGGGAGGGGTGGTCGGCAAGCAGCGCGGCAACAACATCCGCCACGGATTTTTGCTCCGCCTGCGCGTGAAAATTAAGGATGAGCCGATGCCGCAATACAGGCAGGACCATCGCGAAAATATCGTCGCGCGTCACCGCATAGCGACCGTGCAACAGTGCACGTCCTTTAGCCGCGAGTATCAGTGCCTGACCCGCGCGCGGGCCGGCGCCCCATTTGACCCACTCGTTTACCGACGCTGCCGCGCTGTTCCCGGGTCGTGTCGCACGCATCAAGGTGGTGATGTAGTGCAGCAGGTCGTCACTGAGCGACACGTCGCGTGTCAGAGCCTGCAATGCCAGTACCGCGTTGGCGTCAATCACCGGCGCGATGGTGGCCGTTTTAGCGCCGGTAGTGCGCTTTAAAATGAGGGCTTCTTCCTGCGCATCCGGATAGCCGATTTCGATATGCAGCAAAAATCGGTCGAGCTGTGCTTCGGGCAGGGCGTACGTGCCCGATTGTTCCAGCGGGTTTTGCGTGGCTAGTACAAAGAATGGTGCACTAAGCGTGTGTGTCTCGCCCGCATAGGTTACCGACTTTTCCTGCATGGCTTCGAGCAACGCCGCTTGGGTCTTTGCTGGCGTGCGATTGATTTCATCGGCGAGCAAAATATTGGTGAACACCGGGCCTTGCTGAAACTTGAAAAACCGCTTGCCGGTGCCGTGGTCTTCTTCAAGAATTTCGGTGCCGATGATGTCACTGGGCATCAGGTCAGGTGTGAACTGGATACGGCGAAATTTAAGCGACATGGCACTTGCCAGACTATTGACCAGCAGCGTTTTGCCAAGTCCGGGCACGCCCTCGACCAGGCAGTGACCACCGGCGAGCAGGGCTACCAGCATCTGCTCAACGACTTCTTGTTGGCCGACGATGACCGTGGCAATGGCGCGGCGCACGTCGCCCAGTTGTTCGATAAGTGCGTCGACGCGGGCGGCGTCGAGTGGAGATTCCACGGACATGGTTCGGATCCTTAACTTGTGAGAGCGTAAACCGCGATGTTCACGGCAAAGCGAGTATTGTCTTCAGCGAGCCAGCGCTTGTTGCGGTAGTCGTAGTCCCATTCGCAGCCAAGATCCTTATTGCTGTAAAGCACGGCGGCGCGGCCGTCGACACTGATGGCGCGCAA
>CAYGSQ010000275.1:0-5466 GCA_964352435.1 uncultured Gammaproteobacteria bacterium
TTGATCTGGGACTAATCGCTGAGTACCTGTTCGACGATCAACCGGCCCTGCGCACCAGCACGCGCAACGACATGGCGCTGGGCGCACGTCTGGCGTTCAACGACGTGCAGGACAGCGCCCTGCTCGCGTTTGCCGTGGTCGATGCAGACACTCAGACCGCCTTTGCGACCGTCGAGGGCAATCGGCGTTTGGGCCAATCCTGGCGCCTGTCGCTGGAGGGGCGGTTTTTCTTCAACCCTGATCGCAACGACTTCCTGTTTGGATTGCGTGACGACGATTACGTGGAATTGACGCTGGAACGCTTCTTTTAGGCCATTTCGGCTTTGTGCCGGGACCCGCCAGCCGTTACCATTGTCCCCGGTTTTTCCCAATTGGTCCGAACGACCGGCCCCACGGCCGATTCGTCCATGCCCATATTCCCGATCCGGATAAGTTTGCACCATGGCTCGTTTCGTTAATGAACCCGATTTTCGCCACGAGACGCCCGAGCGTGTTGGCGTCCTGCTGACCAACCTTGGTACGCCCGCGAGTCCCAAGCCCGGTGACGTCCGCCGCTATCTTGCCGAGTTCTTGAGCGACCCCCGCGTGGTCGAAGTTCCGCGCTTGGTGTGGCTGGCTATTCTTCACGGCGTGGTGTTGCGCACGCGTCCACGTCGTTCCGCCGAAGCCTATGAAAAAGTCTGGGGTGAAGACGGCTCACCGCTTTTGAGCATTGGCCTGAAACAGCGTGATGCGTTGCAACCGCTGTTGCACGAGCGCTTGGGAGACACCTGCGTTGTCGAACTGGCGATGCGTTACGGCGAACCGTCCATTGCCAACGTCATGGAACGTATGCGGCGGAAAAACGTGCGCCGTTTGCTGGTACTACCGCTCTATCCGCAATACTCGGCCACAACGACTGCCGCGACCATCGACGAAATCACCCGCGTGCTGAGTCGCTGGCGCTGGCTGCCAGAGCTGCGCACCATAAATCAATACCACGACCGCTCAGGCTACGTGAACGCACTGGCCCAAAGCGTGACACGCTATTGGGGAGCCAACGGCCGCGGCGACAAATTGCTGTTTTCCTTTCACGGTATCCCAAAACGTAACCTCCTTAGTGGCGACCCGTATCACTGTCAGTGCCACAAGACCGCCAGACTGTGCGCAGATCTGCTCGGGCTGGACGACGACGACTGGCGCTCAGCTTTCAATCACGCCTGGGCAAGGACGGAATGGCTGCGTCCCTACACCGATCAGGTGCTCGAACAGTGGGGTGCGCAAAGCGTCGGCCGGGTCGATGTACTGTGCCCGGGCTTCTCGGCTGATTGCCTCGAAACTTTGGAAGAGGTGGCGCTGGGTTACGCCGAACTGTTTGAAGAAAAAGGCGGTCAGTCTTTGCAGTACATCCCGGCGCTCAATGACGATGCCGCGCACATCGAATTTTTGGCTGACCTCGTGTCCGACCACGTCGCGGGCTGGACGCAGGCTGGCGACATTGATCTGGACGCAACGCGTGAGCGTGCCACGGCAATGGGTGCCGAGCGCTAATGCTTGGGCGCTTTCTCGAGATCAGCGTGTCGTGTGCGGACGTGCTGGCGACCATGAACGACTTCATCGAGCTGGGCTTCCGCGAGATCCCGGTCGGCGATGTGTGGTCACATCCCTATGCGGTCGTTAGCGACGGCACGCTCAACATTGGTCTGCATCGCTACGACTTTGATTCACCTGCGCTGACGTTTGTGAAGTCGGACTTGAACCAGTGGATCAATGCCTACCACATGCTCGGCATAGACCTCGCCTTCGAGAAACTCTCGAGCGAGTCATTCAATGAATTGGGTTTCGTAGATCCGGGCGGACAAATGATCACGGTGATCGAGTCACGGACCTTCTCGCCGCCCCCGTTCGACGACGTAAACACGTCAATTTTTGGCCAGTTCAAGGCGCTGGAACTGCCGACCAACGATGTGCAGGTCAGCCACCCGTTTTGGGAGAAAGTTGGCCTCGAGAAGCACGGTCGTCTTGGCACAGCCGACCTTGCCCTGCAGTTTGGCGGCTCAACATCACTGGTGTGCCACTATCACGCCGACATCCTGTCGCTCGCCGAACAGGCCGCGCGCCGGGGTATTACCGAGGTCACCATCGCCGCAGATGAACGCAGCGCCCGCATCACCATCGCCGGCCTGAAACTGACCGCCCACCAGACATGAACGAAGACCAGCGCGATGTCGTCGCCCGCAGCGTTGAGCGCTGGGTGCAGGACGTCGTGGTCGGGCACAATTTATGCCCGTTCGCCGGGCGTGAATTGGCGACCGGACGTATTCGCTTCTGCGTCAGCGAGGCCACGACCCCTGAACATCTGATTAACGATTTGCAGCGCGAGTTGCTGCACCTGGTTGGCGACCAGGAGCTGGCCACCACCGTGCTGGCACACCCTTTGGTGCTCCATGATTTTAGCGACTATAACCAGTTTCTGAACGCCGCTGACGGGCTGCTGGTGCATATGCATCTGGCCGACGATTTCCAGATTGCCAGCTTCCATCCGAACTACCAGTTCGCCGACAGCGACGACGACGATCCGGCCAACTACACCAACCGTTCGCCCGTCCCGCTGCTGCACTTGCTGCGCGAAGACAGCCTGACCAAAGCCATCGACGGCTACGGCGACACGACCGCCATCAGCGACCGTAACATTGAGTTTTTTGATGACTTGGGTCTGGCCGGCGCCAAGGCCCTGCTGGCCGCCTGCCAATCCGCTTAGGCGGCGCTATATATGGCAAGGAGCCACAACGCCGCCAGCGCAGAAATTGGCCCGGAATAGTTCAGCGAATTAGTGAAACAGGACACTAGTCGTCCGCATCAGCCGCCACGAAATCCGCCCGCCTTTTCGAAAGCTGCTCGTATTTGGACAAGGGAATTGTGAACACCCAGCCATCCACGCGCGCGTTGATGTCTTTGCTTTGCGCCACAATGGCTTCATACATGGACGCGGCTTTTTGCGCGGGCGTGGGCGCGCCCTCTTCGGGCTCTGACGTCTCGAACGCCGCGGGTGTTTGCTGCTGTGCTGACGTTGTCAGAGCAAGATAGTATTTGTTGTTCGCTGCGGTCACCGTGCCCTCGACCACCAGGCCGTCTGAGGTTTCCAAACGCACAGCCACCGGCTCTGCCTCACCCGCGTCAAACTTGTCGGCGCGCGTCACATCGATGAAGTTCAGATTGTTCAGCGTCTGGGCCAACGGGTTTGCCACCGCAGGGTCCGACAAAGGCTTGCCGTCCGGCAAATCGGCGACCTCAAAATTGACCCCGCGACGCTGTATGTCAACAACTTCCCCATCGGCATGGGTCAACGTAATGCGCGAGACGCGCGAGGCATTAATATCGATGAGGTCTTTCACCAGCCACTGAGACGGTGATTGCTCAATGCGAATCTTCTTGTTGGCAACCCAGCTTGTTTCCTCGGCGCTGCGCCGCACGTAGGTGGCCGCATTGCCGCGCGTGCCGTTACCAAAGATCACAGCAACATCATCACCGATGCCGGTCAGACTAACCTGGACACCAAGAGCGGACGCCTCGGAAATATCGCTAACGCCGAGCGCAGGGTAGTTTTCCGCGCGCGACGTTTTCTGCTCGACCAGTCGGGTATCCGCCAGCTCAATGAGCAATTTGCGGACCAAGCCTGGATCGGCCGCATAGCCATCGCGCTGACTCACACCCCACGACGACTCACCGCGCACCAACGTGACGACATCCAGGCCGCCCGCTTCGGTCACAGTCACCGACGTGACGTCGTTAATGCGCTGCGAAAGGTCAGGAATCAGTAACGTGTCGCCGGCTGCCGACGTCTGCGGCGCCCGCGTTTTCCCGACCAGATAAGCTGCGCCGGCCGCGACGACCGCCATGATGGCGATGGCGTAAAAACTCGTTCGCTGCATCGCTATTGCCCTCTTTGCTGTGCCGCCCGCCGTGCTCGACGTGTGCCCGTAAACACCGCAAACACGACGACCAAAAACGGGATAGCCAGAATGTTGATGGCTTTGAGCTTGGCCCCGAGCTGGCGAATGTCCTTATCCAGATCGCTGCGCACCTGTCGCAGCTCTTTGCGGATACGCAGTTTCTGATCTGCGAAATTCTCGATCTCCGAACGCTGCGCGTCGGTCATGATCAAGGTATTGCCATCGTCACGATTGGCCTGCAGCTCGGTAAGACGTGCCTCAGTTTGCTCCAGCTCCTGCTGCAAGCTTTCTTCTTTCTCACGGAATTTCTCATCGGCAATCCGCGTCAGTTCATCCACCTTGTCGAAGGGGCGACGGAACGTGGCGCGCCCGCGGATGCTGATCAGATCCGCATTGCCGGTGAGGTTATCCAGCGCGTTGAACACGAAATCGCCATTGCTCGCAAAGGCGCTCGGTACGCGTTGCCCGAAAAAGTTTTGCACGCGCACCCACAAGCGGTCCGACAAAATATCAACATCCGTGACGACGATGACGTTGATCGGTCCCGCCGACTCGGCCAGATGACCGGCACCGTCGCCGGGCACATTGTCGCTAAATGCACTGCTCACCGAACCTTGCACGCGTGCGGCAATGGTGTAGCGCTGGTCGTCCGGTTCGAAGTCCTCACGCAGCACGTTCGGGTCCTGCAAGAACGTCAGCGCGCCAATGGCAAGCGGCGCCGAATCCACGGAGCTTTGCAGCAACGGATCGAGCGTGACGGCCGCGTCCGGCGCCAGTGACAGGGCGCCGACATAGCTCAGGTTGAGCGTATCCAGGCCGCCGGTAATCACGTCCTGATCGGCCAGAGCGTCGCCGGTCATACCCAGATAGCCAATGTGACGAATCATGCCGCCCGGACCACCACCGAGTTGCAAGGCAAGTTTGTCGTCTCCGATGAACTTGGTCGAATCAAACTGCAGCCCCCACGTCGTAAACAGCTCGTCCAGGGATGACGATCGCGGCGCCTGAAACATAGCGGCGGGATTGTTTGGGTCTTGCGGCGGGACGTCGGCTTCGGCGTACGGATCAACAAAGATCAGGGCCCGTCCGCCGGCAAGAATAAACTGGTCGATGGCATAGACTGCTGGGGTCGGCAAAGACTTGGGATGCACGATCATCAGCACGTCCGTGCCCTCTTCGATGGCCGTGGTATTGGCATCGAAAAAACGCAGGTCGAATAACTGACCCAACTGCTCAGCGATCATCCAGCCGGGCTCCTGACGGCGCGTGGCAGGATTAAACTGAGGTGTCACCGGCAGCGTCGACAAAATACCGATGACGGGCCGTTTGGGATTGGCCAGCGTGTGCACAAACTTGGCCAGGTCGTACTCAAGAAACGCCTCTTTGTCCGGCTGGAAAAAGGGGATCGCGATCTGCGTGTCGATGGCATTGGTGCCTGCCAGACCGAAGTAGATGTTGTCACCACCGGCCTGCAACGGCACGGCCTGCAGGCCGAACTGTGCAGCCTGATCTTCCTCTTCGGAAAACGGCAGGG
>CAYGSQ010000276.1:0-5457 GCA_964352435.1 uncultured Gammaproteobacteria bacterium
GCGTGAGTGAGATATTCGAGCAATCAATCACCATGGAGCACCCACAGTGCATGCACGATGGCGCCGAGAATTGTCGACTGGAGTTGCGGTTTGGCTAATACCGCAACCGTCTCGTCTGGCCCGAAATCCAGCGCCCTTGAACGCGCGCTAAAGCGGGAACGAGCCGCGCGTGAGCAAGCGGAACTCTTGCTCGAATCCAAGTCGCGCGAGTTGTATCAGGCCAACGAAGCCTTAACCGAGGAGCACGACCGCGTCCAGCGGAAGAATGCGGAACTCGAGAAAGCCCACGGTGCACTGAAAGAGGCTCAGGGCAAGCTGGTTCAGTCTGAAAAGCTGGCGTCTGTCGGCCAACTGGCCGCCGGCGTTGCGCATGAGATCAACAACCCGATCGGCTTCATCATGAGCAATCTGGGCACGCTCCAGACCTACGCCGAGGTGATGTCGCGTCTGATCACCGGCTACCGAGACTATGCGGGGGGCGCGTTGGCGGCGCCCGAACAAACGCAGTTGTTGGCCGAGCTAAAGCAATTGGAAGAGCAAGAAGACATCGAATTCATTCAGGAAGACATTGAAGGCCTGTTGACTGACTCGATTGATGGCACCAAGCGAGTTAAAGATATTGTGCAAGGGCTCAAGAGTTTTTCGCGTGTGGACGATGCGGAAGTGTCGGAACAGGACCTGCACGAGGGGATTGAGTCGACACTCAAAGTTGTGGCAAACGAAATCAAGTACAGCTGCGAGATCGTCAGACAGTACGGGCATCTACCGAGAGTTCCATGCAATCTGGCACAGATCAATCAGGTATTCATGAACCTATTGGTCAATGCGGCACAAGCGATGGAAAAGCCAGGCACGATCACGATTACCACGAAAGTAGAGGGTGAGTTTGCGCTAGCAGAGTTTCGGGACACCGGCACCGGTATTCCGACGAAGGCTCTGGGCTCGATCTTCGACCCGTTCTTTACGACCAAGCCAATTGGGTCGGGCACGGGTCTCGGTCTCTCGATTTCCTACGGCATTGTTCAGGATCACGGCGGCACCATCGAAGTAGCAAGCGAAGAAGGGGTCGGCACAGCATTCACCGTTCGGTTGCCGCTCAGCAGCCACGGCACTGACGCCACATGAGCGCGCAGACTGCAAAAACGGTTGGAGACTCGATCGCACATGCATTCATATCGCGATCTAAACCGATCTCGCGGACAGTTATGCGGTTTGGCGGCGGCAATTGTGGCGCACTGACAATAACCGAGTTAGAAACGGCGATTGCTATTGATCCGGAGTTTTCACTTCGCGTGCTGGCGCTGGCCAATTCCGCGTTCTATTCGCAACAGCATGAGATCAGTTCATTGCGGAGCGCGCTGGTCGTGCTGGGAGCGGAAACGGTTCACAACCTGGCCGCCAGCTTGCTCGCGCGAGCTCTGTACGCCACGCCCAAAACGGAGGACGAGAATTTGTGGCAGCACTGCCATGCAGTTGGCGTTGCAGCGCAAATGTTGGCGGAAGTGCATCGCAAGGTCGACGCGCGATCAGCATTCGCCGCCGGATTGTTACATGACATTGGGTTGCTGGCACTACAGGCCCTGGACCAGGACGATCCTGAACTTTTTTCGTGTCACGAGGCACTTGGTGGTGAGATCGCCCAGTTGCTCGGTCTCTCGCCTTCACTGGCGGCGGCCATCAGGGGGCACGGCGGCCACGAAACAGGCGAAAAGACTCACGCGTCACTTCAGGCAACGATCTATATTGCGAATGAAGTAGCGATACGATGTGATTATGCACACGACAAGGAGTCGGCCGGAGACGATGATTGCCTGCGTGAATTTATTGGTTTTCTCGAACTGGAGGAGTCGGACACAGATGCGCTGGCTGCAGCCTTGCCCGCGCGCCTCCAAGCACTGGAGGCTAGCTCACCATGACCGCTTCTCCCGCCCAAATATTGTTCGTTGACGACGAACGTCCAATTCTCAATTCACTCAAACGGCTCTTGCGACCAACCGGACATCGCGTGCATATCGCGAACTCCGGCGCTGAGGCGCTTACCATTCTCAATGAGAACAACGTTGACGTTGTGGTATCCGATATGAGGATGCCGGAAATGGATGGCGCAGAATTCCTGGCCAGTGTGGCGGAGCGGTGGCCAGACACAACACGCATGCTGTTGACCGGGTACGCAGATCTTACTTCAGCAATGGACGCTATTAACAATGGCGCCATTTCCAGGTATCTGACGAAGCCCTGGCAAGACGCCGACATTGTCATGTGTCTTGAGCAGGCTATACAAACGCAGCGTCTGACGCGTGAGAAAAGCCGCCTCGAAGAGCTGACAGCGAAGCAAAACGACGAACTGAAACTGCTTAACGACAGCCTGGAAGAGAAAGTCGCCAAGAGAACCCAGCAGATTGAAGCTGCGAAGGAACAACTGGCGTCCGCTCACGAGGAACTGCAGTCAAGCTTCAGCGCAACCATCGAGATTTTTTCCAGCCTGATCAACTCCCGGGGCGGGATCGGCTGCCGATCATCCGTGGCACGCGACGCGCGGGCGGTTGGACAAGCGATGGGGTTGGATGAAGAGGAGTGCCAGGCTCTTTACGATGCGGGCCTGCTCTGCGATATCGGCAAGCTTTCGCTGCCGGATGCGGCCGTGACCACGCCCTACGTTGACTTGGACGCAACAATGCAAAGACTGTATCAGCGCCACCCTGTTCACTCCGAGTCAGTCCTGGTCAGCCTGCAACCGCTCGCGGCAGCTGCGCGGATCATCAGGATGCATTGTGAGCGCGCCGACGGGACCGGGTTTCCGGACAAAGTTGCGGGCGACGTCATTCCGTTATCAGCCAGGATTCTTGCCGTCTGCAAATCCTTTGTAGACCTGCAGGACGGCAGGTTTTTCGCCGCACGCTACACCGCTGCAGAGGCGCGAAGCTACATCGAGGAAGAGAAAGGCAAGCGCTACGATCCGGAAGTCGTGGACCAATTCGTCCAATGGCTTGGCAACAGAAAACGTCAGGCAGATGAAGTGACAGAGAGAAAGATCACGCTTGGTTCACTGAAGGCACATATGAAAACGACGCGTGATCTGTTTGATGCAAACGGAGTACTGGTTCTGGCCAAGGATCAGAAAGTATCTGAAGCGCTGATCAGTCGTCTGGTCAAGCTGCAGGAGTCTTTGGAACAACCACTCACAATATATGTCCGGGGCTAAGAGAGATATGCAGGCGAAAATTCTTCTGGTGGACGACGAACCTGGCGTTCTGCGTGCAATCGAAAGACTATTGCGCAGACACGGATACGGTGTCAGCAAGTTCTCCGACGCTACGGAGGCATTGCTGGCCGCTCGCGAACACGAGTTCCAGGTCGTCATTTCAGACTACCGCATGCCCAACGTCAACGGGGTTGATTTCCTTACTCAGCTCAGAAGTCAGTCGCCGGATATTGTACGGATCATGTTGAGCGGCGAAGCCGACCGCGACGCGGTTCTTGCGTCCATCAATGATGCTGGAATCTTCAGATTTCTCGCGAAACCTTGGGACGATCAGGTCTTGCTGGACATTATCGGCCTCGCGGTTGCCGAATTTCAGCGCATCAGAGAAATCAGTATTGCTCTCCATTCTCACCGGGAGCATTCCGATATGGATTACCGGCGGCGAAAGGCTGTGGAAGCGCTGGAACAGGAATCACCCGGCATCACAGAGGTCAACTGGTCGGACGACGACACGATCGTCATTCACGAAGACTTCTGCTAGGCAAGTAACTCCTGAGTTGCCTTTGCTGGGTTCTGACAACTCAATGCTCACGGGCCGCAGATCTTTGCTTCCCAATTTGTCTGTCACGATTCGTCTGGGTTCGTCGCCATGGCTTCGCAGCAACCGCTTGAAAAAGCGCTTTGCAGCGACGCCATCTCGGCGGCTTTGAAGAAACACGTCCACGATGCCCCCGTCCTGATCGACTGCGCGCCACACATAATGCTGCTTGCCGTTGATCTTGACGAAGACGTCATCGAAAAAGAATGTATCGCCATAGCCTTGATGCTTACGCTTCAGTAGCCTGGCGAACTTCCAACCGAACTTGAGACACCAGCGCCGAATCGTCTCGTAGGACACGACGATCCCGCGCTGCGCGAGTAAATCTTCGGCATCCGGTGGCTTAGGTTGAAGCGGAAATACAGCCAAACTGTGTAGCTAATGACCTCAGCCGGAAATCGGTGTCGTTTGTAGGTGGTCATCCCTGAAGTATCCACCATAGGGAGTTCAGTTGTCAGTACCCAATTTTTTTCGGGCCCCGGGGTCGACCGATCGCGAGATCTGTAATCGGCGGAATGCCACAGACGCGTAGTCACCATTGGCTTTGTCCGTCTCCCAGTCGCCCGTGCCTGCACAAGCGGCGTACCACATTGCTGTGGGTCTCGAATTCCAAATTCTCACACCAAATCAGTGCGTAAGCAATATGGTCGCTTTGTTGCGTAGTCTGAGCCTGTGATAAAAGGGATTTTGATTGTTCTGGCAAGTTTGTTCGCGACAATCGCCCGTCTACTTGGCCGCGGCGGTGCCAAGGCCATCGTTGCTGAAAATCTCCTCCTGCGCCAGCAACTACTGGTTCTTCGCAGGGGTCGCAAACGAGCGCCAAATCTGATGCCCGGCGATCGAGTGCTTATGGGTTTTTGGTCGCTCTTCCTGCGACCCGATCGAATTGTCCGAAATGCAATCGCCATCCGACCATCGACCTTGCTTCGATTTCATCAGCATCTCGTTCGCCGAAAGTACAGAGAATTGTCTACGCCAAAACGTGTGGAAAGCCTGGCCCAAAAGGTCCGTCGCAAGATCTGATCCGGTCCATCGTCGAACTCAAGCGGCGCAATCCGCGCTTCGGTTGTCCACGCATCGCGTTAATTATCTCGCGTACCTTTGGCGTAGAAATCGACAAGAACGTTGTGTGCAGGATTCTGACCAAACATTTCTACCCCGTATCTGGCGGCGATGGCCCTTCCTGGTTGACCTTCCTCGGACACATGAAGGACAGTTTACGGAGCGTAGATTTCTTTGCCTGTGAATCGGCTACGCTAAAAAGCCATTGGGTGCTGGTTGTGATGGACCAATTCACGCGTCGCGTTATCGGCTTTGCCGTCCATGCCGGTAGCGTCGACGGCGTCGCACTGTGTCGAATGTTCAACAGCGTTCTTGGCAGCACCGCGCCACCCCGCTATCTGAGCACTGACAACGACCCATTGTTCAAATATCACCAATGGCAGGCGAACCTGCGAATTCTCGAGACCGTTGAGGTCAAGTCATTGCCGCGAACACCGGTGTCTCATCCGTTCGTCGAACGGTTGATTGGCACGGTGCGACGTGAATATCTGGATTACGTACTGTTCTGGACGTCGACAGATCTGGAACGGAAACTCGTCGACGGATAAGAAGGATAAACGCCCTACCGCAAGTATCGCCAGCGCGATTGAATGAC
>CAYGSQ010000277.1:0-5453 GCA_964352435.1 uncultured Gammaproteobacteria bacterium
TCATCAACCTACTCGTCAGCAGGAGCGTCAGATGCGGCGATTCAAAAGCCGTCATAAGGCGCAACGTTTTCTTGCTTTGCACGCGCGCGTCCAAAACCTGTTTCGCTACGGTCGCCATTTACTCCGGGCGGAAAATCATCGCTTGTTTCGTGCGAGAGCGTTCGCGGTCTGGTCACAGGTTACGTGCGCCTGAAATGCGAGCAGGGCAGGACTCCTTGATGCAATGTCGATTAACGTGACAATGCCGGCGGCGGTACTCGGGCGATCATCGGTGTGTGCCAGACAGCGCCGGGCGGCCTTGTCACCAAGTGATCATATATGGCCTCTATGCTTTGGCCTAAGTTCTGCGACAGGGGTTTGAGGTGAGAATATCCGGTGTAAACAGTGCTTGCGCCGTGTGTGCATTGCTTTTCGCCAGCGCATGCGCAACCACCTCACCCGGGACCGGCCAGGACGCGGCATGGGCACAGCGCACCATTGCCGAAGAAACGTTGCGCTCCATGTTCTACACACTCGATTGCACCGATGAGGGCCATCTTGAAGCCGGCGAAATTGCAGAACACATTGCGCAAGTCTTTCGGCCTTACGATGTGGATCGTTCGATCAGCCTGACCCCGCGCGAATTTTCGACCGCGGGCAGACTGCAGACCACCGACCTGCAGGCGCAGGCGTTTGCCATGAGCGACGCCGATGGAAATGGTGAGGTGACCACGCCGGAATTCACGCGCTATCTTGAACGACTGATGGTCATCGTCGATGCAGACGGCAACGGTGAGGTGACGCCGCTGGAGCTTGGCGATCCGTCTTTAGCACCCTGACCGTCGCCAAGCATGGTGAAACTGCCAAACACCAAACCGATCGCAACGATCCAGCTGCCCGCAGCACGCACGGCAATCGCCCCCCATGTTGGTTGATCGGCAATAGCGCTGGCGCAGGCGGTGGCCAGCGTGACCATCAAATACGCCGCCAGGGTGACGCCGCCGGCATAAAGCATGAGCGCGTTGCCGGTGAGCGCTGTGTCACCATTGGCAAAGCCGTGGCTGAGCCCCACGACAATCACGATACCCAGAAAGACCGTGTGAGGAAGCCGAAGGTTCAGCATCACCAGTGCGCCCAACACCAAAAACGACCCCAGATTGACGGCCTCGACAACGCCGCTCGCTGGCACGAACGCCGCCAGCAGAAAACCGGCCAGCACGCACAGCGGAAACACCAGCAGTGCCCAGCGCGAACTACGTTGCTCAACCAGACCCCCAAGGAGTCCCAGGCCGAGCCAGGGCACGACGTGCTCGAGCGCGAGCAATGGATGCAGCATTCCGCTGTACAGTTCGCCAAAGCGCGTGGATACCAAATGCGCCGATGCGGGCGCGGCCCACAGTGAGTAGAGCAGGGCGGTGAGCCACGCAGCGGCGCGGGGATTCATGCCAGCGCACCGGCCAGAAACCACGCACCGATGCCGGCGATGAGCGCGCCGCAGCTGCGCACAACCAGCAGCCCGGTAGGCCAGCGCACCAGCAGGCCAATGACGATGCCGGCAATATGCAGCAAACCGGTCGCCACTACGAAGCCAACGCCGTAAGCCAAAGGATTACTCGCCGCAGGAATTTCGGTGCCGTGAGCATGGCCGTGAAACAGCGCAAAAAAACCTACCAGCACGGCCGCGGCCCATAGAGGCGGACGCGCTCGCGCTACAACGGCCGCGCCCAGCGCAAGCGCCGAAGCCGCAATGCCGATTTCCACACCAGGCAGCGGTACGCCCGCGACGCCCGCCATCGCGCCCATTGCCATGACAAGCGGAAACGTGATGGGTAAAACCCAAATAGCGGGCGCGCCGAGAATGGCGCCCCACAGCCCGACCGCGACCATCGCCACGAGATGATCGATTCCAAGGACCGGGTGCAGGAGTCCGCTGATCAGCCCGCCCGCCACGCCGGTCTGGGCGTGGGCGAGCGCCGAGGTCGCTGGAATGATGCACGCCGTGCCGATCAGTAGCGCCGCGCAGCGCCCTGCAAGTTGCGAGCGAGCGGTCGATGTAGTTTTCGTCATGGATCAAATACTCAACATGGGTTTGACGATGTCGCCAAAGCGAGACAGGAACCAGACCGTCGCGACCGTTCCCATGGCGTACATCGCCACCGTCTCGCTCCACTTCGGCCCGCGCGCATCCAGACGCCGATGCGAGTGCCACAAGGCAAGGGCAAGCGCAACGAACGCCAGCTGCCCAAGCTCGACGCCAACGTTAAAAAACAGCAACGCGGCGGGCAGGTTGGCCGGCGGCAGACCAATGCCGGTGAGTGCACCGGCAAAACCAAAACCATGCAGCAGCCCAAAACCGAAGGCCACAGCCCACGGAAAGCGCGCACTCCAGCCCACGTGACCGCGACGAAGTTGCAGCACTTCGGCCGCCACAAACGCAATGCTCAGTGCAATGCAGGCGTTGACGGCGCCCTCGGGTACGCCGATCCACCCAAACGTCGCGGCCGCCAGCGTGATGCTGTGCGATACGGTGAACGCGGTAATGGTCTTGAACAGCATCCAACCGCCGCGCACTAGCAGCATCAGGCCGAGCACAAACATCAGATGGTCTACGCCGAGCAAGATGTGCTCGAAACCCAGCGGGATGTAGGAGGCGGCGACCTGTGTCCAGCTTAGCGCCGCGCCGCCGTTGAGGTTGGCCACCGGCTGCGCGGCCGTGAGCGTGAAGGCTTGCGTGGGCTCGCCTACCAGCGTGATGCGCACCACGGCTGCCGAGTAGCGCTCACCCAAACGATCAATGCTTAACGCACCGCGCAGTCCGCCGTCACCGCAGACGACGCGCGGCGATTCATGCACGCAGTTTGCTGGATAAACCGCGGTGGGCGTATCGACGTTCACGGCCGACGAGTAGGTCCAGCTCTCAATGAACGTGCCGGTCTGTGTCTCGCGCAGTTCCAGTAGGGCGATCGGCGTGTCATGCGCACCGGCGGTTCGCGCCAGTAACAGGACAAACCAGAACGCCATCGCGCCCCATGAACGTCTGGACATCGAACGTCGGAACATCAACGGGCGTCCGATCGGCTCGCGACCGCCGGGCCGGTCAGTGATTCGCGGACGCGCTCGGCATCCAGATCGAGGCGGATGTCATAGTCTTTCACGATGGCCTGCAGTGCTTGGGCCAGCTCCCGCTGCTGAGCCTCGCTTTCGTAATCCTGCGCCAGTTTGCCGCGGATGTTTTCAAACTGCGCTTCGACGCCGGGTCGCATGTCAGTGATCCGCGCGATGTGCCAGCCGGCCGGTGAGCGCACCGGCTGCCAGACGCCAATATCGGCGTTCAGCAACTGACGGGCGTCGTCGGCATCAAACACGGTCTCCAGCGCCGCGGCAGGGCGTCCCGCATAGCGTCTGACACGCTGCATGGTCGCGGCGTCCAGTGACGCCTGATTGGCGGTCTCCGCCAGCGCCACGGCAGAGGTCTGACCCGCGCCGTCCGCAAGTCGAACTTGTTCGAGATCAAACAGCGCCGGGCGATCGTAGCGCGCCCGGTTGTCGCTCAGAAAATCGCGCAGATCCTGCTCATCGACTTCGGGCATGACGACGTTTGAAAACAGGATATTGCGAATCTTCAGGATCAGACGCGAACGGATCATTTCGTCGCCCCGGTCCAGTTCGAGGCGCTGTGCCTCGCGATATAACACCTCGTTCTCTGACCATTTGAGCAGCACCTGCCCCATTTCGGCTTCGGTGGGCAGGCGACCCTTGCCCTCTTTGAAAATGTTGAGCAACTCATCGTACGTGGCGCCGTCCACGACGATCTCGCGCGGGTTGTCCTGACGCGACAGCGCAATGTGGTCCACGGCAAAGACCACGAGCGCCAGTAGCACAAAGTGCGTGACGGGTTCTTTGAATATGGCCGCGGCCATGCGCTTGAGTGTCATCCACACAAGACTAACTGCCGCATATGGCAACTTGGTGACATAACCCCGCCGCGTTGAACGACGAGCTGGGTGTCACAAAAGCTTCACCGGCTTTACATATTTCGCCCGTAGTCTCAGCGAAGTCAGCTGTTGCCGGAATAGGTGCCGGAGCGCGACGTGATTTTTAGAACGAAATTAAAGTTGGGAGAAGGATTGATGGCAACGAAGCTTGGAAAAACAGCGCTGTCTGCAGCGATCGCGTCGGCGCTCGCCTGTGGCGCGAGCACGGCGATGGCGCAGAAAATGGACGCCAGCGCCTCACGTGCGTCGGCCGAGGCTGGGGAATACCTCGCCGGCGATTTTCATAACCACACAACGTGTTCCGACGGTTCGACGTCGGTTAAAACACTAACCCGCGAGTCGCTGGGCTACCTCGATTGGTTTATTCAGGTAGGCCACAGTGGCAACGGTTCACGCGACTGTCGCATCGACGATTTTTTGTACTTTGCAAGCGCCAGCGAATTTAGCCCGGGCCTGTGGATCAACTCGCTCGACCTTGACGCCGGTGAGTTCATCAAAGGCGATTTCGTCGATACCGGTCTGCAGAACGGCTCGCGCGCCCAGGAAATGTGGCGCTGGCAAAGCGTGCAGGAATTCCAGCTCGACACGCTGGTGACCGAGCGCGAGGCGCCCGGCAACGAAGAAAAAGAAGCCTTTCTCGGACTCGAGTGGGTGGTGCCGGGACACGAGCACTACAGCAACACGGTGACCACAGGCCAGTATGATCCGGTGGCGCCAAACACTAACGCGCTGGCGCAGTTTGAATACTGTTTTGCGCGCAACTCCGATGACACCAGTGGCGGTGGCGGCCAGGGCTGGACCTGCGAGCTGAGCGCCGCGGGCAACGCCTTTTTGGTCGACCTGTTCGACGGACGCCCCGAGGAGGGTGTGGCCGACTACAACTCCGCGCTGGTGGACGGCATCTATACCAGCGACGGTGGCGACCACGTCAAGTCCGTGGCGGCCGTGATCTGGATGCAGGAACAGTTTCCGGGCGACGGTATGGCCGTGGGCGCGCACGTCGAGCGCCAGGGTTCGTTTATCCCCAATGATGACGAGGGATACAACATCGAGCACTTCCGCGATTACCACACGGCGGCACCGGACGTCGCATTCGGTTTTGAAACCGAGCCCGGGCACCAGGCCGGCTACGATCGTGGCACCTACAACGCGGGTCGACCCACCGCAGGTCTGTACACGTTTGGCGGTACCGGCTGCTACGGTGGTGCCGAGGCGACCAAGCCAGGGGTGGACTTCGACGGTACTCCGCTGGATCCGGCACGCTTCCTCGCCGGTGGCGATCTCGAAGCAATTGGTGACGGCGAAGATCCGGCCAAAGTGGTGCTGTGTCGCCCGGGCGTGCGTACCATGTGGGACGCCATGCTCAGCGAAGGTCGCCGCTTCTTCTACTTTGCCAGCTCAGACTGGCACAGTCGCGGTAGCTTCGGTCCGTTGGACTTCGAATCCACGCTCGACTTCTGGCCTGGTGAATATCAGGAA
>CAYGSQ010000278.1:0-3606 GCA_964352435.1 uncultured Gammaproteobacteria bacterium
CTCGTCAGTCAACTGGCGTTCGAGTTCGCCGAAGCGATTGATGTACGGCGCGTCTTTGTCGCTGACCGTGGCGGATGGCAGCGGCATGTACTCGCCCGCTGGGCGCGGGAGCATGTCGCTCATTGTTTCGTCCAAGCCGGCCCAGTCGCGGGGCATGGTGTTGTCGCGCTCGGTCGCGAAGCTAAATGACAAATCCAGTGTGGGTGCCGGGTCCGACGGTTCGGCTTGTGTATCGATGTCGGCGCGTAAGGTGGTGGAATGGGGCGCTGTTTGGGCGGGCGGCAGCGGTTTCGTGGGCGCCGGTGGGATGTCTGGTGGTGGGGTTGCAGCCGGTGGCTCTATGGCGACGGGGGGCGCTGCGTCCGGCGGCAGAATGTGTTTCCGGGGCGTGTTTGGCGGGTGCGTGATGGCTGGTTCACGGGACCCATCGGGTGCCGGGTCCAGAACCAGCCAAAGTGTACAAAAAAGCGTCAACCCGCAGGCGATACCCAGCGCGACCTTGAGCCGGCGATGAGGGGTTCCTCCAGCGAAATAGCGGGCTTCAAAGTGCATGCCTCACTGAGACAGCGCGCGATCCCCGTCGGTTCGATCGCGGCGCGACTGAGTGCCGCGCCGCGCATCGTCAGTTAGCCCGCGTCAGGGCGAAATGACCAAACCAAGTCCCGGTGACCATGGCGTGCCCGCCTCATCGAGGCGTTTTTTCAGTGCAGGTAATTGCTTGCCCACGAGGTCATTAAACGCGCTCTCAAATTCGGCGTACTCCTCCTGAGCAATTGCCAACATTTCTTTTTGGGTGGCGGTCGGACCATACAGAGTTGAGCGCTCGCCGAAACCAGCGACGCCCAGGCGATCCATGATGGTGGCCGGGCCGGGCACGTTGGCAATACTCTGACGGTCGTTGCCGCTGAGCTGTTCCTTGAGCGCGATCAGCGATTTATGCAGCGCATGCGTGTCGGCATACAGCGCCTGCGTACCGGTGGTGCGTACCAGCACCTCCTTGAGCTTGGTCATCGCCTCGAGCAATTCGCCCAGCGTTTTGTTCTGGCCGCTGACCCGGCCGGACATACGCTCGACCTGTTGTGAGAAATCGAGTCGCTCGGCTTGCGATGGCCCAATCAACGTTGGTTTGCGAATGGACATCACCTCAAAGACCCGTTGTTCGCTTTCCTCGCCAAGCGTGCCGTCCCGGCGCACGGCCATCGTCACCGAGTAGGTGCCCGGTTGCGCCATTACGCCCGCTGCAGGCGGCGCCCAGGGCGGACGCTCGGCGGCTTAGGACCAGGGCCCGGCATCGGGATAGCGCAGGTCCCAGGCAACGCGATGAAAGCCAGCTTTGACCGGGCCTTCGATGCGTTGCACTTCTTCATTTTTGCTGTCGCGGATGATCAATACGACGGCCGGCGCATCTTCACTGGCTTCGGCACCGAGAGCTTCCCAACCGGGTGACGGTGTGTTGCCGCCCGCTTTTTCGAGTGCTTTCTCACGCTCACGGCGTTGGTCTTTGAGCGAGCGAATCTCTTCGGGCAGGTAGTAGGTGATGACGGCGCCAAAGTCCGGGTTGTCCGCGATGTACAGTTCGCTGCCCATGCTCGACTTGCACCCAGCCGACGCGCAGCCGAATGGGCGCTTGGGTACGTACCAGTGTGCGTCGCGTGGCGTAAACAGAATCGATTCGTTCTTGAGCTGGCTCTCGGTCAGCTCACGCAGCGGTGAATAATCATCCAGAATGTAAAAGCCGCGGCCAAAGGTGGCGCCCACCAAATCGTTTTCCCGTTTCTGAATGACCAGATCACGGAACGGAATATTCGGCACGCCGCCGGCAAGTTTGACCCAGTTGCGTCCGGCGTTAACCGTAAAAAACACGCCGAACTCGGTCCCGGCGAAAAACAGATCCTTGTTCACATGATCCTGCACGACGCGCCAGACGATATGACGATCGGGCAGGTCGCCGCGCATGCTGCGCCAGGTGCGACCGCGGTCCGTGCTTTTGAGCAAGAACGGACGGAAGTCGCCGGTCTTGTGATCATCGGCGGCCAGATAGACGGTGTTTTCATCGAACAGGTCGGCTTTGATGTCGTTGACAAAAAAGAACTGCGGGACACCCGGCAGATTGCTCACCCGGCGCCAGTTTTGACCGCCGTCTTCGGTGATCTGCACGACACCGTCGTCGGTGCCCGCGTACAGAAGGTTTTCGTTGAGCGGCGACTCGCCAAGTGAGGTCACGTTGCCAAACATGGACATGGCGTACAGATCCCACGGCGAATCGTAGCTCCACACGCGGCCCATCATAGGAATGGTGAAGCGATCTATACCGCGTGATAAATCTTCGCTGAGCGTGCGCCACGAATCACCGCGGTCGTCACTGCGCCATACGCGCTGGCTGGCGAAGTACAGTCGTGACGGATCGTGTGAGCTGATGAGAATCGGTGAATCCCAGTTGAAGCGCTCGTTCACTTCGCCGCGGCCGGCCTGCGGCTGGATGTAAACCGATTCGCCCGTCGCCCGGTCGTAGCGGGTCAGGTTGCCCTGCTGCCATTCGGCGTAAATGATGTTGGGGTTGGTCGGATCGACGGCGGATTGATGACCGTCGCCGCCAAGGGTAATGAACCAGTCCGAGTTACGAATACCCAGAATATTGTCGGTCCGCGACGGGCCGCCCTGGCTCTGGTTGTCCTGGGTGCCGCCATACACGTTGTAAAACGGTTCGTCGTAATCCACCGCCACTTTGTAGAACTGCGTGACCGGCAGGTTGGCGAGGTAGCGCCAGTTGTCGCCGCCGTCAAAGGTTTCGTACACGCCACCGTCCGTGCCGGCGAGCAGGTACCTGGGGTTGGCTGGATCAAACGCGAGCGCGTGATGATCCGAATGTTTTTCGTTGTAATCGGTTTTGACGAAAGTCTTGCCGCCGTCGGTCGACACGTGCATCCACACGTCCATCTGATAGATCGTATCGAACTGATGCGGGCTCGCAAAAATTTCCTGATAGTAGTGCGGGCCGGTACCGCCGGGCATGTACTCGCTGCGTTTTTCCCACGATTCGCCACCGTTGGTCGAGCGCCAGAAACCGCCTTTGCGCTGGACCGTTTCAATTTGTGCGTACACCACGTCCGGCTGCTGGGGCGAGATCGCCATGCCGATTTTGCCCATCGTTTCTTTGGGCAGGCCCGTGCTGAGTTTGCGCCAGGTTTCGCCACCGTCGGTGGACTTGTGGATCGCCGTTTCCGGCCCGCCGTCCATCAGGCTGGCCACGCTGCGAATGCGCTGCCAGGTGTTGGCGTACATCACATCCGGGTTGCGCGGGTCCATGTGCACTTCGCCGACACCGGTATAGTTGCCGCCGCCCAGAACCTTCTTCCACGTCGTGCCGCCGTCGGTGGTTTTGTAGAGGCCACGTTCGCCGCCGCCGGACCACAGTGGGCCTTGCGCGGCGACAAACACCACATCACTGTCGCGCGGGTCGACGCGGATCATGCCAATGTGCTCGGAGTCTTTCAGACCCATGTTGGTCCACGACTCGCCGCCATCGCGGCTCAGATAAACGCCGTCGCCATAGCCGACGTGTCGTCCGCTGACGTTTTCGCCAGAGCCGACCCAGATGGTGCTGGG
>CAYGSQ010000278.1:3616-5433 GCA_964352435.1 uncultured Gammaproteobacteria bacterium
GTGCTGGGGTTGTTCGGGTCGAGCGTGATGCAGCCAATTGAGTAGGAATCTTCATTTTCAAATATGGCTTCCCATGTGATGCCGCCGTTG
This sequence comes from uncultured Gammaproteobacteria bacterium, assembly GCA_964352435.1. Lineage (GTDB taxonomy): Bacteria > Pseudomonadota > Gammaproteobacteria > Steroidobacterales > JBCCMA01 > JBCCMA01. The sequence continues at coordinate 3,707 of CAYGSQ010000278.1, forward strand.
TCGGTTTTGAAAATGCCGCCACTGCCCACCGCGACGTACCACTCACGCGGGTTGTCCGGGTGGATCACGATATCGCTGATCCGGCCCGAGCTCAGCGCCGGGCCAATGGAACGCATCTCCAGGCCTTTGAGCGTGGCTTCATTCATGCCAGGTTCGGGTGGTGTGTCATCCTGGGCGACCACACTGGTGGTCAGAAAAAACAGAGCGAGAGCGGTGATCAAGCGGTGCAACATGGTGAGTCCCTTTTTTCTCAAACACGATCGTCGGCGGTTAAACCGGGCCGACACTATAGCGCCGTTGGATGATGTACGTCATCGCCTGTGTCTGGTGCAGTGCAATCAAAATCGGCCCGGCAGTGTGTTTGATCAAGAACCGGGCTGGCAGCCTGTCGGACTTAGGCATTGGTCGCGAAGCAAAGCCGAGCTGGCCCCGTTTTCGCGCTCGTTTTCGTCGCATAGGCCAGCTATTGTCTTCGAACGAGCGCTAAAACGGGCCGCAATCGGTCTTTCCCTCGCTCGGATTGCCTAAGTCCGACAGGCTGCTAGGATGGCCCGGTAATTTTTTGCTCGGAGAGTGTCGGTGACCGCCACCCACTATATCTATATCGCCATCACCCTGGCCGTGTTCGGTCTGCTCTACTGGCTTGGTTCCGTACGTAAAATGCCGCTGTGGGGACGGGTGTTTGTGGCGCTGGTCGTCGGCGCGGTGGTGGGCGGATTCTTTCCCGAAGCAGTCAGCCTGACCAAATGGGTCGGCGACGTGTTTATCCGTTTGATCAAGATGCTCATTGTGCCCCTGATTTTCACGACGCTGGTGTCCGGTGTGGTTGCGATGGGCGACCCAAAGCGGCTGGGCTCGCTGGGCGCGAAGACCATTGCCATCTACATGATGACCACCGCGGCGGCGATTAGTATTGGGCTGTTTCTGGGTACGCTGTTTAAGCCCGGCATCGGGGTCGATGTGTCCTCCGCGTCGCCCGGGCCCATCAAAGAAGCCGCGCCACTGGCCGAGCGCTTGCTCAACATTGTGCCAACCAATCCGGTGGCCGCGTTTGCGGATGGCGATGTGCTGGCCATTATTTTGTTTGCGATCCTGTTCGGTGTCGGGACCATCCTTGCCGGCAAGCGCGGCGAGGCGATTGGTAAAGCCATCGACTCAGCGGCGCACGTCATGTTGCTGATCGCGCACATGGTGATGGAAGTGGCGCCTTATGGCGTGTTTGCGCTGGTCGCGTGGGCCGCGGGCACGCTGGGCGCGGATGCGTTGGCGAACCTCGCAAAGCTGGCGGTGCTGGTTTACGCAGGCTGCATTATTCATATCGTTGTGGTGCACGGCGGGCTGATCAAGTTTGCACTGCGCCTCCCGCCCGTGCGCTTCTTTCGCGGCATTTTTGACGCGCAGGCGGTGGCGTATTCAACGGCCTCAAGCTCCGCGACGCTGCCGGTCACCATCACCTGTGTAGAGCAAAACCTTGGCGTGAAGCGCACCATCTCCTCGTCCGTGCTGCCGCTCGGCGCGACGATCAATATGGACGGTACGGCGCTGTACCTGGGCATCGTCGCCATGTTTGCGGCGCAGGTGTTTGGCGTGAGTATTTCGATATCCGATTATTTCCTGATCGCGTTGACGGTAACGCTTGTGTCCGTCGGCGCGGCCGGCATCCCGTCGGCGGGCCTGTTTCTGCTGGCCACCGTGCTGTCGGTCATTGGTATCAGCGACACGCAAAC
>CAYGSQ010000279.1:0-5389 GCA_964352435.1 uncultured Gammaproteobacteria bacterium
TGGAGTCGGTTATCTTGCGTCATTTGATCGACGAGCTGCCGGCCCAATACCTGGCAATGGAGTCGAACGAACTCAGCCTCGCACTGAACGAAATCTCCAACCTCGCGACCGGCGGCATTACCAACATCGAGGAGCCCGACGCAGCAACGGTTGCGGCAGCGGCAGAATTCAATCGACTGCATCAACGCTCGGCGCTGTACCGGATGCTCGTGGCACTCGCGCTGGCGGTGGGGGGCTTTGCCTTCACCTGGAGTCGGATACACCCGCAGTTTCGCGCGCGCAATCGGGTAGAGCGCATTGTTCGCGGCATACTCCTCGCCTGCTCAATGGTGGCCATCCTGACCACCATTGGCATTTTGCTGTCGGTTATTTTTGAAGCGATTCGTTTCTTCAACATGATCCCGGCGACGGAGTTTTTGTTTGGGCTGCAGTGGTCGCCGCAAACGGCTATTCGCAGCGACCAGGTTGGCTCGTCCGGCTCGTTCGGCGCAATTCCGCTGTTCACGGGCACCATGCTCATCGCCGTCATTGCCATGCTGGTGGCAACGCCAGTCGGTCTTATGACCGCCATCTATCTGTCGGAATACGCATCGAAACGGTTCCGCGCCTTTGCCAAACCCGCACTCGAAGTACTCGCCGGTATCCCAACGGTGGTCTACGGTTTTTTTGCCGTGGTGACCGTCGGGCCACTGATCGCAGACGGGGCCGCCATTTTTGGGCTGGAGGTTACGCAAGGCGCTGCGCTTGGCGTTGGCCTTGTCATGGGCATCATGATTATTCCGTTTATCTCGTCCCTATCAGATGACGTGATCAACGCCGTGCCACAGGCGATGCGCGACGGCAGCTATGGTTTGGGCGCAACCCAGTCCGAGACCATTCGCCGTGTGATCATCCCGGCAGCGCTGCCCGGCATTGTGGGCGGCGTGCTGCTGGCTTTGTCGCGCGCCATTGGCGAAACCATGATTGTGGTGATGGCCGCCGGACTGTCGGCCAACCTCACGGCCAATCCGCTGGAGGCGGTGACCACCGTCACGGCGCAAATCGTCAACCTGCTGGTGGGCGACCAGGAATTCGATAGCCCCAAAACGCTTGCGGCCTTTGCGCTGGGTCTGGTGCTGTTTGTCTCAACACTCATCCTCAATGTAATTGCGCTGCGCGTCGTGCGTCGCTATCGCGAACAGTACGCTTAGGAATCACTGTGAAAGAACCTGCCGCGATGCCCACTGACAAGCGCGAAACGCTGGCACGTGTGCGCGCCGGCATCGGCAAGCGCTACGCACGGGAACGCCGTTTTCGTTTTATGGGCTTGCTCGCCGTCATGGTCGGGTTAACGTTCCTGGTGTTTTTCTTTGGCAGCATCATATCGCGCGGCTACACGTCATTTGTGCAGACCGAGCTTGAGCTCACCGTCGCGCTGGATGAGTCGGTCATCGACAAGTCGGGTGAGCGCAACCCAGAAAAGCTGGCACGGGCCAACTACCGCACGGTCGTGCGCAACGGCCTGATGAGCCAACTGGGCGAGGTCACTGGACGCAAGGCACGCAAGGAATTACTGGGCTTGTCGAGCAACAGCGCGGCGTTCGATTTACGCGACAGAGTTGTTGCCGACCCCGCTTTGATCGGCAGCACGCAAACGCTATGGGTGCTTGCCGACGACGAAGTGGATCTGTATCTCAAGTCCGGTGAGACGGCAGAGAACTACACCGGTCGACTATCGCCGCAGCAGATTCAATGGGTCGACAGCCTGCGCGAAGCGGGCAAGCTCAAGCTGCGATTCAACAAGGGCTTCTTCACCAACGGCGATTCACGCGAACCCGAACAAGCCGGCGTTTTGGGCGCGGCGCTGGGTTCATTTTACATGTTGATCATTACGCTTGCCGTCGCCTTTCCGGTTGGCGTTGCAGCGTCGATTTATCTTGAAGAGTTTGCCCCGACCAATCGTCTCACGGATTTGATTGAGGTCAACATCAACAACCTGGCGGCCGTGCCGTCGATCGTCTTTGGTCTGCTCGGTCTGGCGGTGTTTATCAACTTCTTTGAGCTGCCCCGCTCCGCGCCGCTGGTCGGTGGCCTGGTGCTTAGCTTAATGACGTTACCGGTGGTGATTATTGCCGGGCGCGCGTCGATAAAATCGGTGCCGCCTTCCATTCGCGAGGCCGCGCTTGGGCTCGGCGCGTCACACCAGCAGGTGGTGGTTCACCACGTGCTGCCGGTGGCCAGGCCGGGCATTATGACGGGCACCATCATTGGCATGGCCCGCGCACTCGGTGAGTCGGCGCCGCTGCTTATGATTGGCATGGTTGCCTTTATCGTCGACAAACCGACGGGGCCACTGGATTCGGCTACTGCATTGCCCGTGCAGATTTTCCTGTGGTTTGATATTCCGGAGCGTGCTTTCGCTGAGCGTACGTCTGGTGCGATTATCGTGTTGCTGCTGTTTTTGCTGGCCATGAACGGCACGGCGGTTTGGTTGCGCAAGAAGTTTGAGCGGCGGTGGTAGCGCTACGGGCTGAGGCGCCTCTTGGCAGAAAAATTGCGGCGGTGACGCAGTAGCAATCTAGACCTGTCGTGGTCTATTTCTCGATCGATTTACTTTTCTCTGTGAGCATTTTAGAGCGATGTCACTGGAAGCGTATTGATACGCCAGGATGGCAAGGCTGGCCATTGAGCATCGCAGCCCGTACCTGAACAACTGCCTTTCCAGTCTGCGCAAACTTCACCCCAGAACCGGGATACCACCGACAGCATACGCACGGCGACACCTCGTCCACAAACATCGTGTCGTCCGTGAAGGTCCACAGATGTCTTGGTCGCACATCGTCATCACGCTTGAGAGCATGGGCACGCGCATGCAAGACCCGGATATAAAACTGCCCTCGCGATCAGTGCATCGCGAGGGCAGAGTGGGCAGGTCGGGCGGTTATGGATCAGGCGCGGCGGCGGCGGGTCAGGCCGAGTCCCGCCAGAGCGGTCAGCATCAGGGGCAGTGCTGCGGGCACCGGCACCACGGCCACATCTACCGAGGCAATACCGATTTCAAGTCCGGCGCTCAAGCTCGTGCCGTACACGCCGTTAAGCGCACCGGCTGCAGCGCCGGTCAGCAGCAGCGTCAAATCGTCAGTGATCGAGAACAGTTCGATATTTCCGACCAGCGATTTGTCCACAGACACGTCACCGCTGAGAACACCGTTTTCGGTGTCGATCAGGAAGTTCTGGAGGCTCACAAACGTGGTCCCGTCAGACAGCCCGAGGCCGCTGCCGTCGTGCTCGATCAGGGCGAAGCCGGTGTCCGGATTGAGCGTGCCGCCGGTAATGTCGAACGTGGCGATCGGCGTGGCGCCGCTGGCGTCAATGCTCGCAGACCCCAAACCCGTCACGCTGAGACCCAGTCCGGTCAATGCGCCAAACGACGTCAGCTCGACGCTGGTGTCGTTACCGATGATGTCCAGTCCGTGGGCCTGCGCGCGCTCCGCGGTACCTAATGCTGCGACGACCAGAGCGGTCGCCAGCGTAATCGTTTTGATATTCATTGTTTCTCCTTCGTACAAGATTCTCCCAAACAGCCGTGCCCAACGACGCGGCATGAGTTCAGTGTCGGTGTCTTGGAGGCAGAATGTGTTGCTAGCTGTATCAAAGATGCAATTAATTGCTAGCGCGGTGCCCGATTGCACCACCGCCAGCACGGTCCCAGCCTTGAATTCAGCTGATTTGAGGGCTCAAAAAAAACCGGGCTGCGAAAACGCAGCCCGGTCTTATCTTCGATTATCTTCGAACTACCCTAAGGCATCAAAGCCGGATAGTCCTTCATCATCTGCGCGCCACCCAGCGGCTTGTTCACACCCTGATGACAGGTCGCACAGTTCGCCTTTGGCGCATCGGACGTCGGCCCCAGGCGATTGTCGGGATAGGTATCACGCAGCGGAATCAGATACTCATCGTTCAGCCCACTGACCATCCGAATACCGTGCCAGGCCGTCACACGCTGCGGCCGGCTTTCAGGCCAGTTCGCGAACGAACGCGAGTTGTGACAGTAGTTGCAATTCACACCCAGCGACTCAGACATGTGGAACATCAGCGAGTAGGTCATCTCGGTATGCTGAATGGTGCCGTCGTCAAACGTGGGCTGCCATGGATCGGATGCCACACGAATCTTCTCGACGTTCTCGGGCATGTTGCCAAAGAAATACGACAGTGGATTGCCAGGGAGAGACGTCAGTCCGACATTTTCAGCGGCAATGTTTTGCCCAACGCGGTTGCCCATCATGTTGGTGGTGTACTCGTCGGCATCTTCAAACCAGATTTCCGCCGGCACGTTCAGACCACGGTGGCAGGTGTAACAGGTTACGCCCGTGTCCTGCACGTGGGCCGTGTAGTTGGCGTTGATGTCACGCGTCATCTGCAGCATGCGCCGTGACACCACTTTGGTGTACATCGAGTCATCCGCAAGGTTGGCCGGATTGTGGCAGTAGTTGCAGCCCTGCTCCGGTGATACCCATGCGGTCATGGCAAGCATCGTGCGCGTGAACTCGCCCACACCCAGATCGCCCAGTACCTGAACGTTTTGATATATCTGGCCTGCTTTGGGCCCACCTGCCGGCACGGGTGCCTGCGGTTCGGGTACGGTCAGATCCGGTTGTTCAGCACGCGGGTTGGTGACGACCACCATACCGGTACCACGATAACCCACCTGCTCGGTGTCTATGGGCGGTCGCTCACAGCCGGTCAACAAGGCGACCAGTGCAAGTGCTGTAAGAGGCGTACGAACAATATTGCTTAGTGTATTCATTGGACGCCCCCTCATTGCATCGGATCGACAACAGGCGGATCAGCCAGCGGATACGGTGGCGCGAGCCCGTGCTCAACCCCCCACAAATACCAGTTGTCCACCACCGTGCCGGTCAGCAAAATACCGATACCGCCGGTTATTGGACACAGCACCGCAAACCACCAGGCCCAACGGTGAATCGATTCCATCGAGGCGTTGAAGCCCATGGTCCAGCGCCAGAACAACGCGCCGCGTTCGGATGCCGTGCCGCGATCAATAATCTGCTCGACTTCACGATGCGCACCAAAGCGGTCGGTCGCGAGAATGGTCGCGCCGTGCATGGCAAACAGCAGAGTGGAGCCGTACAGGAACGCGATCGACAGCATGTGGAACGGGTTGTAGAACAGGTTGCCGTAGCGAATTGAGAACGCTGCCGTCCAATCCAGATGCGGGAAGATGCCAAACGGTACCGCTTCGGCCCAGCTACCGATCGCAATCGGGCGGAAGAAACCCAGCACCAGGTACAACCAGATAGCGGCGGCAAAAGCCCACGCTACGTGCGTACCCATGCCCAGCGCACGAGCGCGCCTGTACATGCGTGCCCACCACAGCAATATTGAGGTG
>CAYGSQ010000280.1:0-5384 GCA_964352435.1 uncultured Gammaproteobacteria bacterium
CGAGCACGGGCCAGAGTGGAAGCCGCGTTCTCGTATCCCTGGGCAGGCACCTTCTTCGGCGCACAAGATGGCGGTCCGCGCCAGCTGCGCTCAGGCGCGACACTTTCACTGCGGCTGCGCGGCACGCCGGGTACCTATCGTGTGATGTTCTTCAATGCCGGTGTAGCCGGCAGTCCGCCAACGGTGGAAGTCACCGCGACCAATACATGGCAAGACATAGACATTGCATTGGATGGCGTCAGCGCGCTCAACCTAAACGGCTTCGCCGGTATGGCCATCGTTGCGGGGCCCACGCCCGGCGACGTTACATTCGACGTATCCGACGTAGTACTGCGCTAGTCAGTTGACGGCGTCTATTGTCGCTCGTGCCGCACATTCGGCGGCGCGGGCTCGAAATTGCTGCGAAACGGATTGATATCCAGACCGCCGCGTCGCGTGTAGCGCGCGTACACCGTTAACCGTGTTGGCGCGCAGTAGTTGAGAATGTCGACAAACATCCGCTCAACACAGTGCTCGTGAAACTCCGCATGATTGCGAAACGAGACGATGTAGCGCAACAGTGCATGGTGATCGATCCCCGGCCCCTGATAACTCACCAATACTCGGCCCCAATCCGGCTGACCGGTGACGGGACAACAACTGCGCAGCAGATCTGAGTACAAGGTTGCCGACACCGGGTCACCGTTGGCCGCGCCGCTCAGAAGCTCCGGTTTGAGTTCGTAATCCTCAATCGGCGTATTGGGGTCATCGATGCACAAGCCGGGCGACGGCGTCTCGGCGCTGGCAACCGGTGCCGCCCCGGTATTCAGCTTTACCCGCACACGCGCACCACTGACCGCCCCCAGATCTTTCTCAATGGTGTCGATCGCATGCGCTTGTGTCGCAAAGCGATGATTGTTGAGCGAGTTGAGGTACAGCTTGAGCGACTTCGACTCGATAATATTGGTGGAGTCGGCATCAAACAAAAGCGTTCCGACGTACACCACCGGCATGCCGGTCGGTCCGAGCCAAGACAGCTCATAGGCGTTCCACAAGTCATTGCCACTGAACGGCAGCTTGCCAACAAGCGACAGCGTTTCGCGGTTTTTCGCGCGCGCGACGCCGAACAGCAGGCCGGGGTCGTACTCGGCAACATAGTCTGTACGGTTGCCAAGCGGCGAGTCACCCAGTGACGTAGCCAAGACTACACCCCCTAAAAACTGGCGTTGTGCGGTACCCGTGGAAACGGCGCCGCATCACGAATATTGTCCATGCCTGTCACGTACAGCACCAGTCGCTCAAAGCCTGCGCCAAAACCCGCGTGCGGCACCGTGCCGTAGCGCCGCAAATCGCGATACCACCACAGCTCCTCATCAAGCCCTTTCTCTTTGAGCTTGTGATCCAGTACGTCGAGCCGTTCCTCGCGCTGTGCACCGCCAATAATTTCGCCGACGCCCGGCACCAGGACATCCATTGCCGCGACGGTCTTGCCATCGTCATTCTCGCGCATGTAAAACGCTTTGATTTCCTTTGGATAGTCCACCAGCACCAATGGGCCGCCGACGTGTTTTTCCGTCAGGAAGCGCTCGTGTTCCGACTGCAGATCAACGCCCCATTTGACGTCGAACTCAAATTTCTGACCGCTCTTTTCCAAAATGCTGACCGCGTCGGTATAGGTCATGATCTCGAACGGCTTTTCGATGACCGACTGCAAACGCGTCAAAGCGGTGTCGTCGACGTGCTCGACAAAAAATTCCATATCGTCCGGCACGCGCTCCAGCGTTTCAGCAAACACACTTTTCAGGAACGACTCCGCCAGCGCCGCGTTATCACGCAGATTGGCAAAGGCGATTTCCGGCTCGATCATCCAGAACTCGGCCAAATGACGGCTGGTGTTGGAATTCTCCGCGCGAAACGTCGGGCCAAATGTATAAACTTTATTGAGCGCACAGCAAAAGCTCTCGACGTTGAGCTGGCCCGAGACGGTCAGGAATGCTTCCTTGCCGAAAAAATCTTTCTCGTAGTCCGCTGGCCGGTTAACCACATCAAGCTTGCTGACCCGAAACATCTCGCCGGCACCTTCGCAATCACTCGCGGTGATAATTGGCGTACTGATCCACAGGTAACCTTCGCGTGAGAAGTAGTTGTGAACCGACTGCGCAATAGCGTTACGCACGCGCGCCATGGCGCCAAAGGTATTCGTCCGCGGACGCAAATGGGCGACGCTGCGCAGATACTCGAACGTGTGCCGTTTCTTGGCAATCGGATAGGACTCCGGATCGTCGACCCAGCCAAGAACCTCGACGGTCGCCGCCTGAATTTCACGATCCTGGCCACGGCCCTTCGATTCGACCAGCTCGCCGGTGATGCGTACCGAGCAACCGGTCTGAATATTGGTGATCTCGTCTTCGTAATTGTCCAACGCCTGATCGGCGATGGCCTGCAGCGTACCGAAGCACGAACCATCGTTGACATGAATAAACGAGAAGCCACCTTTGGAGGTACGCCGGGAACGCACCCAGCCCTCGATGGTTACCTGATCACCGGGCGCCACATCGTGGGCGAGAATAGTTTTGATGCTTGTTGCGGTCATGGGGCACTCTTTAATCCAGCGACGTTTCCACTTTGTAGCGGAAAAGATCGGGATTGTAGAGTGCGGTGAGGTGATCTAAAAGCTTTCCGTCACTAGCCAGTGAGCGGCGCACCAGTTTGAGCAGCGGCTTGCCCGTGCCGACACCCAACGCCTCGGCGACCTCAACCGAGGCGCCCTCAGCGCTTAGGTACTGTTCTACTTTGGAAATCTTGATGCCGAAGTCTTTGAAAAAGCGCATCCGCGGCCGCGATTCAAGCTTCGCGCGAGTCAGAGTTTTGTCGAATCCGCGCGTCCAGGTCACGTAAAATGCGAACGGAATGGACTTGTTGCTGCGCACGCGCACGCAATGGCAGAGCGTTTCATCGTCGGCGGCCTCGAACAGGCGCCCGATGCGCGTTGTGGGCTGCATGACCTCAAGCTCCAGCACCTTGACCTTCGTATCGCGCCCCATGTGGTCGAGGCTTTCCATCAAATCGGATAGCGGCGCGTGGATGGGTTCGCTTTGATATTCATAATCGACAAATGTGCCACGCCCACGATGACGCGCGACCATGTTCTTGAGCGCCAGTTCATCCAGCGCACGGCGCGCCGTTATGCGCGAGACACCAAATGCCCCCGCCAGCTCTTTTTCAGACGGCATTTTCGAGCCACTTTCCAACTGGCCACCGGAAATGGCGTCGTGCAGCATGGTGTACAACTGGTAGTACAACGGCGTCGGCGAGTTGGGATCGATCGACGTGTTTTGCAGTTTGGACAGAAGTTCTTCGGTAGGTTGGTTCATTAGCGTTGAAGGCGTTAGCCGTTATCCTGTTGAGCCGCTCGAATGGCGTCTCCGCTTTCCCAGATAACGCCACCAAGCGACGTCCCGGCGGCGGCTACGACCTGGTGCACATCGACGGACGCATACATGCCGCATTGCAGATACGGGTCGCCATCGAGCAGTGCACGCGCACCTGCTTCGTCCGCTGCTACGACCACGAAGAAGCTGCCTGCGAGCGCTGGCCCACCGCCCTTGAGCATGGGCCCACACACAACGTAGCGGTTAACGTGCCGCTCAATATGCTCAAGATGGCCGTCCAGATGCTCGTCACGCAGAGCTTCGCTGCCGGGTGCATCTTTGGTGATGACCAGAAACTGAGCGGACTCGAGTCGGTCAACGGTTGGTGCGTACTTTGCCATGGTCTTACTCTCCCAGGCGCACCAGCGCCTTGCCAAAATTTTCACCGCGCATCAAAGCACAAAAAGCGTCGGGCGCAGCCGCGATGCCCTCGGCGACATCCTCGTTAAAGCGCAGATCACCGGCGCTAATCCACCCGCCTACCGTTTTTTCAAACTCCGGGCGCAAATCTTCGTGGTCATACACCACGAGTCCCCGCACGATAGCACGGGCCTTAATAATGAACGCCGGATTAGGGCCAGGCGGCATGTCGTCACTGTTGTACTGCGCCATCAAACCACACAGGACAACCCGTGCGCCCAACGCCAGATTTTCCATGGCAGCCTGCAACACGTCGCCACCGACATTGTCAAAGTAAACGTTGACGCCATCCGGACACGTGCGCTTGATGCCCTCGCGCAAGTCTTCTTTCTTATAGTTGATGCAATCGACGAAGCCTGCCTGCTCACGCAGCCAGTCGCACTTTTGATCGGAGCCTGCAATGCCAACGGCCTGTGCACCTTTTATGCGTGCAATTTGACCCACCGTTGAGCCCACCGGTCCGGCCGCCGCCGATACCAGAACGCGGTCACCCGCCTCGGGCTGCCCCAGGCGCAACAAACCGGCATATGCGGTCAAACCCGGCATACCCATCACGCCCAGCGCGGTGGACAAAGGCGCGACGGCCGCGTCAATCCGACGCGCCGACGCAGCATCGATCACCGGCCTGGTCTGCCAGCCGCTAAACGCCGCGACAATGTCGCCGGGCGCGAAATCCGGCGCATTGGACGTCACCACACGACTGACGGCTTCGCCCGCCATCATGTCGCCAGGCTGAATCGCACCGGAAAGATGCCGACCGCTGATCTTGCCGCGCAAGTACGGATCCAATGACAGAAACAGCGTCTCGCATGCCATTTGACCCGGCCCCGGAGTCGCCGCGGGAGCGCTTTGCAACGCAAAGTCTTCCGCTTTGGGTTGACCCACCGAGCGTTGGCGCAACACGACGAATTGGTTGTTGTTAGTCACGAGCAATCTTTAACAGCCGTTAAATGACCTAATGATATACCTTAAAGACAACAAGTACAGTGCTTGCGAGGTGGCTGCCAGGCTAGCCACTCATATTCAGAGCCAGATCGGCGTACGCCGGATCCTTGTCTTCGTAGGCCGCCCAGTCGTCCGACACGCGTCGCTCGTCGATCAGCGTACGTTGCAAGAGACGATCACTCTTGAACCACTGCCAGACCCGTGCGCGCGCGTTGCCGCAATCGCTGATTTGAATCATCTCGTAGAGATACAGATCTTTTTCTTCTTTGCGCGTCCAATGCAGCATCATCGTGCGATTGAATTCATCCAGGTCGACTTTCGCTGCCCACCCGTCGATGTCCGTGTAAAACACCAAACGCGAATTTTCAAACCTGGTGGGAAAGTCACGCGTTTCGGTCTTGCCATCCGCCCAGCGATAAAGGTTGGTTTGATGATAGTGACTTAACATTCGTGAAGTCAATTTTGGATAATATCGGACTCTCTTTAGAACGAATGAGATCATTGGAACATCTCTTGAGTTTAGCTCGTAATATTTTTAACAGTTCTTATTTGGAAGAGGCTCTGCAGACAATTGCCAAAGGTGCTGTCGAACTGACCAGAGGTCAAACT
>CAYGSQ010000281.1:0-3985 GCA_964352435.1 uncultured Gammaproteobacteria bacterium
TCCATGGTCGGGGCCATCAACCAGGTCGGGCAGACAATGAAGCTGGAGACCGTCGCCGAGTTTGTCGAATCAAAGATCGTCGCCGACGCGCTCGCGGCGATGGGCGTCGATTTTCTGCAGGGCTACCATATTGGCAAACCGATTCCGCTCGCTGAACAGCTCCAGGCGCTTACGCTCGATACGGCAAGGAGCGCCTGAAGATGTCGGCCGTAGAACCGCTCAGCAGCATAGTCGTTACGCACATCGGTGCGCTGGTTCGCCTGACGCCACGCGCTGCGCTCAACACCGACGCCGCAGTAGCGCAGCTCAAAGACGCTGTCGCCACAAGTATTGCGGCGCGCCATATCAAGCTTGTACTCGACCTTGCCTCGTGCCCCCTAATAAATAGTAGCGGCATCGAAGCCTTGCTCGACAGTCAGGATCAGCTTTTACGGCTTGGTGGATGGCTCAAACTATCCAACGTGCCCGATTTGCTCGCCGAAGTTCTGGAGTTTTGCGACGTTCTTTCTCATATTGCCGTCATTGAGTCCCAGCCGGGACTTACGGTCGTCGCGAACGAACCACAGTTACGTGGAAGGCTGGGCGACATCCTCATTAACCGAGGCTTGCTTACCGAAGAGCAGTCCAACGAAGCGGTTGCATTGCAGGCAACGTCCGGCATGCGCATCGGTCAAATCGTGATTGACAAGGGTTGGGTGAGTGAAAGCGACCTGTTGACGGCACTTGGCATTCAACTCGGCATGCCCGTGGTGCATTTGCGCACCGGCGTCTTTGACCCGTCCGTGAGCGCGTTGCTGCCGCGAAACGTCGCGCGCCGTTTGTGCGTCTATGGCCTGTTCCGTGTTCGTGGGCAAATATTTGTTGCGACCCCGACGCCGCAAGCTCTGCCAGCCCTTGAAGAAATCCGGGAGCGCACGGGCTTGCGCGCACGGCCCGTTCTCGCGCGACGCGACGATGTCATGCGCATGGTCGAGGAAGCGCAGGACAGCAGCGGACTGGACACCGAGCTTCTCGCGCAGGTCGACGATGATTTCGCCGTAGTCGAAAATACCGGTCCGGACGACTATACGACCATTGACGAGGTCGCCAGCGCTAGCCCGGTCATCAATCTCGTCAACTCGATTATTCAGCGCTCCATTCGCGACGGCGCGAGTGATATTCACATTGAGCCGTCGCAATCCCGTTCCCGCGTGCGCTACCGGATCGATGGCGTGCTCTATCAATACAAAACGTTGCGTATGGAGCTGCACCCTTCGCTAGTGTCACGCCTCAAGGTCATGGCGAATCTGGACATCGCCGAGCGGCGCTTGCCACAGGACGGGCGCATTCAGGTCACGACGCAAGGGCGGTCCGTCGATCTGCGCTTTAGCTCATTGCCAGGGATGCACGGCGAGAAAGTCGTACTGCGAATTCTTGATAAGCGCAACGCCATTCTGGATGTCGATCGTCTGGGAATGTCGACCGCCAATCTCGACACGTTTAAGCAGCTTCTGACACGTAGCCACGGACTGGTATTGGTCACGGGACCTACGGGCAGCGGCAAGACCACCAGTCTGTACGCCGCACTCAACCATCTCAACTCGATCGAGAAAAACATCGTCACGATTGAGGATCCGGTTGAGTATCAACTGGACGTGATCAATCAGAATCAGGTGCGCCCCGCGGTTGGACTCGGTTTCGCGCGGATTCTCAAACACGTGCTGCGGCAGGATCCGGATATTGTGATGGTGGGCGAAATTCGCGAGCACGAAACGGCGCAGATCGCCGTGCAGGCCGCGTTAACCGGACACCTTGTTTTGTCGACCCTGCACACCAACGACGCCATCGGCGCGTTAACCCGCATGAACGATATGGGTGTTGAGCCCTATCTTTTGTCATCGGCACTTGTCGGGGTCGTCGCACAGCGCTTGGTGCGCGGAATTTGTCCGGCGTGCAAAACCTCGTCCCTCGCGCCGCCGGCACTGATCGAAAAATTTGGTTGGCAGGACGAAAAGCCGATTCATTTGTCACGCGGGCGCGGCTGTACCGAATGCTACGACTCAGGTTTTCGTGGTCGCGTTGGCATCCACGAGGTACTGGCCACCGATGAAGACCTGCAGCAATTGATGCTGACCAACCCCAGTCGCGATGAGCTCACGCAGTACATGGCGCAACGTGGCATGCGTCGCTTGCTGGATGACGGCATCGACCGCGTTCGCGACCAGTTGACGACGCTTGAAGAAGTCAATCGCGTGGTTTCAATCTAGTGGCTCTGAACATTCCACAACCCCAGAATACCGAGCTGGCTTCGGCACCGTTTAACGGGCTGTTTGCACCTAAGGTCACGACCTCGGAACGTTTGTTCTTTACCCAGCAACTGGCACTTCTTTTGGAAACCGGGGTTAGCCTGCACGGTGCACTGGAGGCACTTGCGCAGCAGTCGGGGAAGGGCGCACTCGGCGACATGTTACGAAAAATTGCGGAAGACGTGTCCACCGGCAAACCGTTTTCCCAGGCGCTCGCGGCCCATCCGGACGTATTTACCAGCAGTTATGTAAACCTGATTGGTGCGGCCGAGAACGGCGGCTTCCTGCATGAGGTGCTCGACCAGCTCATGGAGCTTGAAGAGAAACGTGAGGAAATGCGCCAAACGCTGGTGAGTGCGGCGTCCTACCCAGGGTTTCTGCTTTTTTTCTCTATCGCGGTCGTCCTGTTCATTCTGTGGGTCGTATTTCCTAAATTCGGGCAGATGTTCGTCTCGATCTACGATCAATTGCCAAACACTACCAAAAGTTTGATGTGGCTCAGCGACGTACTGCGTTATCAGTGGCATTTTGTGCTCGGTGGCGTGGTCACGACAGTGCTGTTGCTGCGTACCTGGCTGAAGAGCAGCTCTGGCGGCACCGCGATTGACCGAATGCGGCTCTATGCACCCGGTCTGCGTGCCATTTTTGTGCCGGTGTATCTCATTCAGATGCTGCGCACGATGGGCCTGTCCTTGAATCACGGCATTTCCGTGGTCGACACGCTGCGTGGGTGCAAAGACATCGTGAATAATCGCGTGGTCGCACAGTTTCTCGATAACGTGGAAGGGGCCGTGACAGAAGGACAACCGTTTGCACACGCCTTTACACGCGGCGATTTTTTGCCGCCATTGGTCACCCGCATGATCGTGACCGGTGACGAGACGGGCAATTTGGGCAAAGTCATGATTCGCGTGGCGCAGCACTATGAGCGCGAGCTGGCCGCGCGCTTGGATCGGGCAAGCAAAGTGGCCGAGCCGCTCATGCTTTTGATCATGGGTGCAATGGTCGGGGTGATTGTCAGCGCCCTGATCTTGCCAATTTTCAAGCTGACGCGGGCGGTGGGTTAGTTGACATATTCCCATGATAGCCCGGCCCGACCGGCAACTGAGATCACAAATTCAAGACGGCACGTTAAGCCTTGTTCGAAAACGGCCGCTACTACTCTGGATCAACGACTTATAAGGATGACAAAATGAATCGGCAAACCATGACCCAACGGGGTTTCACGCTCGTAGAGCTGCTGATCGTGGTAATTATTTTGGCGATCCTCGCCGCGATTGTCGTGCCACAGCTTGGCAACACGACAAACGACGCGAATCAGGCCGCATTCGACACCAACCTTGCCAACATGCGCTCGGTGGTGGAGCTGTATCGTCAGCAACACGGCACCTATCCCGGCGGCGTGGCGTCAACCGGCGCTACATGCGTGAACGGTGCGGCGGATGGCGGTGCCATTGGCACGGCGGCGTTCCTGACGCAGCTAACGCGCTACACCAACTCCGCTGGCGCCGCGTGTACCGGTTTCGACGCCGCCCAGTTTCGCTATGGCCCGTATCTCAAAGAAGGCATCCCGAACAACCCGCTGGGCACGTCCGCTACGGTCACCGTAGTGTCCACCGGTATTTTGGGCCTGTCGTCAGGTGGTACGGGCGGTTGGCGCTTCGACGCGATCACGGGCGAATTGATCGGCGATCAGTAGC
>CAYGSQ010000281.1:3995-4604 GCA_964352435.1 uncultured Gammaproteobacteria bacterium
GTACATAAGGCATGCAACCATTGCGCAATCTGTCGCAGCGATTTTCGCCGCGTTTAAGCAAAAACCGACGGGGCGATATCGGCGTCGATTTCAGTATGTCCGCGCTGCATTTTGTGCAACTTGGCCGCAGCGCCGTCGATGACATCTATTTGCACGCACGGGCGAGCCTGCCGCTGGAAGGCGGCTACGAAGCGCTACGCAATGCGCCAAACAAATTTCGCTCCTCGGTCCGTGAGCTATTGGTGAGTGGCCCGTTTCACGGCCGCCGCGTCGTGGTCGCGATGCCGGAAGGGCAGTTTCGCACCATGTCGGTCAACTATCGAACCAAACCCGATCAAACGGAGGCCGAGGCGATTGGCGAGCTAATGACCGAACGCCTCGATGGCCCGCTGCACGACTACGTCATTGACTTCATCCCGGTACGTGCAACGGCCCGCGATGCGGAAAAACTGGCCATCGTGGCGGTCAGTCGACGCGCTGACGTTCTGGCACTGTTGCAGGCATTTCATCGCACCGGCCTGCGCGTGGAAGCGCTCGAAATTGCGCCCGTCGCGCTGCGCAGACTCGCCAATACGCTGGCCACAGGCCCATCTGACATGACGCTGATCA
>CAYGSQ010000281.1:4614-5367 GCA_964352435.1 uncultured Gammaproteobacteria bacterium
GGACGGCAGCGTAGCTATATGACGTTGCTGTCCGGCCGTCGGCTTTTGCTCGATCAACCCCTCGAATTTGGTGAGACACGGCTGATACAGGCACTGTGCAATGCGCTGGAGCTCGATTTCGAGCAGGCGCGTGATCTGGTTTTGCGCACAGGTCTGCACAGCGGTGCAACCGAGCCGTTGGCGGGGCACCATGAAGGTGAGACCGGCATTTTTAATACACTACTGGAAATTCTCAGACCTCAATTCCTGACCCTCGTTGATCAGACGGACCAGGCGTTCATGTATGCCGCGGCTCAAACCCGTGGTGGCGGCGATGCACGCATCATCCTACTGGGTGCTTTGGCACGCTGGCCCGGATGCGATCGCGTGCTATCGAGTCTGACCCATCTACCGGTGTCTGTTCTGCCCGGCGGCCCCAACTCGTTTGTTGCGCCTGATACACCGGCGCGACACATTGCAGCACAACGCCCCGAGTACGCTGTGGCCTGCGGCCTGGCACTGCGAGGACTCGTCGATGATGCCTAGCATTGACCTGATTCCCGAAGACTACCGCGCCATGCTACAGCGCACGACCCACGTACAAATTGCGGTCGCAATCACGGCTGCCGTGTTGCTGGTGCTTACCGCTGTGTCGGTGATGTTGTCACGCCAGGCCAATGCGATCGATGTCGACAACCAGGCGCGGCGTGTCGACAGTGCCCTGATCGCACAGCAGCGCGAGCAACTTGCCGTGCTCGAACAGCGCCACGGTGA
>CAYGSQ010000282.1:0-2256 GCA_964352435.1 uncultured Gammaproteobacteria bacterium
CCTTGTAATCAACGCGACCAAACGCACGCGCGTTCGCGTAGCTTGACGTAATGGCGATGTCATTGACGACGTGGGCGATGCCGCGATGCCGGTGACCGGCGATGATCTGATTGACCAATCCGGACGGCAGGGCACGCGCCACGGCAAAAATTTCGGAGTTCAGGTCACAGGCGTGCAAATCGTTCGGGTCGTCAAACGACGTGCAATCGCCGCCTGCGTGCGCGACGACGATGACCAGATGGGCACCGCCCTGCCGCAGGGCGGTCGCGTGACGTTCGATCGTCGCGGCCAGCGGTGCGATACGCAGACCGGTTGTATTGGGCACGATGGTGGTTGAAAGCGTGTCAGTGGTCGTCACTCCAACCACGCCAATGCGCAGACCTGCGCGTTCAATCATCACGGACGGTTTGACGTTATCCCAGTTGACGGCTGCGTTGCGCGCTATGTCGATGAGGTTGGCTGCAAGCAGTGGAAAGTCGGCCTCACGCGCACGTTGTTTTAGCGCACCTCGCGGGTCGTCGGCAGGCGTGACCGGGATGGGGGCGTCGCCGCTTGGGCCGAAATCAAACTCGTGGTTGCCAATGGCTGCGGCGTCATAGCCCAGTGCATTGTAAGCGGCCACGACGGCGGCGCCTTCCTGTAAATTGGATTCCAACGTGCCTTGCCACATGTCGCCCGCATCGAGCAACACGACACCGCCATCGACCTGACGACGCGCGCGCAGTGCGTCAACGTAGCCGGAAAACGCGCCCAGTCCGCCAGGTGGGCCCAGCAGTTCGCCGTGTACATCGTTGGTGCCGATGACCGACAGCCAAACGGGGGCGGGCGGAGCGGGCTGCGACATGCACGCGCAAAGTGCAAGACACACGAGCAGAAGCAGGCACTGGCGCATGGGGTCATCCGGTTATCGTCGATGTACGACATATTACGCGAGCCACGATAATGCGCGAACACCTCGCATAGCCGTAGCTTACATAACAGCGCCGGATGGCGGACAACGCTCAAGCTTGGCCGCCAGCGGCCGCTTACCTATCAATGTGAATTGATTCTTCTTCATCTCTCACTCGGATGCGCGCATTGATCTCATTCTTGTCCACTCGAACAGGTCAGCGACGATCTGCCCGGCCCGTGCGCGCGGTGTTGGCGGTCTTGGTCTTGTTGACCGGGCTGCCGGTTCAGGCGCTGGATGTTTCGCGGCAGCCATCGCAGCTTATCCAGCACTCCTGGGGCCGAACTGAAGGCCTGCCAGCCGAGGCCGTATGGACGGTGTATCAATCGTCCTCCGGCTATCTGTGGGTCGGCACGGGGGACGGTTTGGCCCGCTTCGACGGTGCCCGGTTCGACGAGTTCAGCAGTCGCACACACGATGGTTTTTTGGCTAATGACGTACGCGACATTGCCGAGGGTCCGCCAGGCACCATTTGGGCCGCGACTTTTGGCGGCGGCGTGTTGCGTATTCGTGGCAATGAGGTCACGCGCTTCGACGGGAAGCAGGGGCTGATCCACGATGTTGTCTACGCCGTGCATGTGTCCACTCGCGGTGATGTGTGGGCGGGTACATCCAGTGGCGTGTGTCGTTTGCGTGACGAACGGTTCCAGTGCTGGGACGAGGCGGACGGGCTTGTGCGCGGCCGTATCGTGCGGGCAGTTGAAGACAGCGATGGCGTGATGTGGTTTGCCAGCCTGGCTGAGGGACTGAGTTCGTTTGACGGGGTGAGTTTTACGAATTACGGCGTCGCACAGGGGATGCAAAGCCCGCAGATCTTTATGTTGGCAAATGATCCGCAGATGCATATTTTTCTTGGCACCTACGCGGGCGACTATCACCGCATTGGCGCGACCGGCCTGGTGCCGGTTGATCGGGGTGATCTGCCGCCGGGTCTGGTGCCGCTCTCCGCGCTGCGCGACCGTGACGAGAATTTGTGGCTGGGCATGAATGGCACCGGCGGCTTGTGGCGCATGCAGCCTGACGTTGAGCGACTGGATAACCCAAGTCAGGAGTTATCCCACGTTTTTGGTATCACTGAAGATGTTGACGGCGGGCTGTGGGCCGCAACGTCTACCGGACTGGTCCAGTATCGCGCCGGGCCTTTTGTGCCCTTTGGTGAGCCTGAAGGCCTGGTGAATGGGACATTCGTTGTCACGCCAACGATGGACAATGGCGTATGGGTCGGGTCTGAGGGCAGCGGTCTTTTTCGCATTTCGAGCGCCGGGGAGGTCAGCCGGTTTGGCACGGAGCACGGTTTGCCGTCGGAC
>CAYGSQ010000282.1:2266-5364 GCA_964352435.1 uncultured Gammaproteobacteria bacterium
GATGCGTGATGACAAAGTCGTACGTGTTTTCGACGTGCAATCGGGTCTGGCTGGCAATCAAATTGCTTCGCTCTACCGCGATCAGTCGCAGGCGTTGTGGGTCGGAACGGCGGGCGGTGTCAATCGGCTGGTCAACAATGTCGTCACCCATACGCTCACAATGGAGGACGGGCTGGCCGCGAATCTGGTCCGCCACATTGAGGAGGATAGACAAGGTCGTCTTCTGTTCGCGAGCGACAGCGGTCTGATGCGCATGTCCGCCGAGACGTTTCAGGTGCTGGATATCGTGGGCCGGGATCAGGGCCTTGCCAACGACGTGGTGGCGACGACCTACGTGGACGAGCGCGGCGTCACGTGGATTGGTGAACGCAACGGTGGGCTGGCCAGACTTGACGGCGAGTCGCTGTTCAAATTTGACCTTGAGCATAAGCTTGGCGTTGATTCGATCATGACCATTATTGAAGATCAGGAGGCGCATCTGTGGCTCGGTGGTCGACGTGGCATTGTCCGCGTCTCAAGGTCGTCCCTGGATGATGTGGCGCTGGGGAAATCCGACACCGTCAACGCGCGCGTGTTCAGCGAAAACGATGGCTTGCGAACCATGCGTGTGCCGGGCGGCTTTCAGTCCGCGGCGGCACGCACGCGCGACGGTAAGTTGTGGTTCGCAACGTCCAGGGGTGTAGCGGTGGTTGATCCACGTCGCTTGTCGCCGGTCAACGATGCGCTGGACGTCGTCATAGAGAGTGTGCGGGCCGACGGCCAGCTACTTGCCGATGGGCCACGCTACGTGGTCCCCGCGCAAACCAAGTCGCTCGAAATTGACTACACCGTGCCGCGTCTCAATAACGCCAGCTCGCTCGAGTTTCGCTATCGCCTTGTCCGCGACGGTGATCGTTGGCAGCAAGCTGGCAAACGACGAACCGCGTTCTTTACCTCTTTGCCTGCGCGTGAAAGCGTTTTCGAGGTGTCGGCCACGCGCGCGGGTCAACCGTATTCCGTTGACGGCATCAATCAGGCGCGCGTCATGCTGTACGTCGAGCCGCAGTGGTTTGAAACTTACCTGGCCAGGGCGATCGCAGTCGCACTGCTGCTCATTTTGGGCTGG
The DNA here is from genome assembly GCA_964352435.1 of uncultured Gammaproteobacteria bacterium. Classification (GTDB taxonomy): domain Bacteria; phylum Pseudomonadota; class Gammaproteobacteria; order Steroidobacterales; family JBCCMA01; genus JBCCMA01. The sequence continues at coordinate 3,372 of CAYGSQ010000282.1, forward strand.
CTGGGTTACCTGTTGGCCGTCGCGCGCTATCGCCGTCGCCAAAAGCGGCTGGAACAGTTGGTCGGTGATCGCACACTAGCGCTGCGCGATGCGCTGGAACATGTTGAGCGTATGTCGCGCACCGACGCGTTAACCGAGGTCGCAAACCGTCGTCACTTCGAAGAACGTTTGAACGAGGAGTGGCAGCGTGCCGTTAGCTTGCGCCAGGCGATAAGCGTGATGATGATTGATATCGATTTCTTCAAGCAGTTTAACGACGTCGCCGGTCATCAGGCGGGCGATCGCTGTTTGAAGATTGTTGCCCAGACGCTGGCGCGCAGTATGCGCGATCAAGATTTTGTAGCGCGCTACGGGGGAGAGGAATTCACCGTATTGCTCACGGGCCCTGATGTTTCGGCCACCCGCGGTATTGCCGATCGACTGCAAGAAAGTGTGCGCGCGCTGCAAATGGCGCACCCGGGGCGACCGGATGATTCGGTCGTCACGGTCAGCGCCGGTTTCGCCACCGCCGAGCCGGGCATTATCGACAGCGCGGAGGAGCTGATTCGCCGCGCCGACGAGGCCCTCTACAGCGCCAAGGAGCAGGGGCGCGACCGCATTATCGTGTATGCCGATCTGGCGCGGTCGGCGTGATCACGCGGACAGGATAAGCCAGCGTTCTCCTGGTCTGGGGCCTGTGCGCCAGAGCGCATAACGCCTCCGGGACGTTCCATACTTCATGCTATTGTCTGCAGGCGGTGACTGTACCGCAGGCGGAGTCGTTTTAGCGCATGTCAGTATGAAATTGCGAATCCTCGACAACACATTGCGTTTTCGTTTGTCGCGCCCGGAAATCGAGCGCTTCACGGCGGGTAACGCTGTCACCGCCGGCGTGTTTTTTCCTGGCAGCGGGCACCTCAGTATTTGTCTGAGCAGTGATGCGGCGTTGGTCGCTATCAACGTCACGTTCGACGGCGGTCGTCTTGGCGTAAGTGTGCCTGCCGCCACCGCACGCACGCTGTGCGCACCTGAAGCCGTAACGATTGACCAAGTGGTCGCGAACCGAGGTGGTCCCGACCTGTCCATCAAGATCGAAAAAGATTTTCGTTGTCTGATGCCGCGAGACGAAGACGAATCCACATTGTTTGAGCATCCATCCGGGTCGTGAACGATGGCGCGTGATGCTGCACCTCCGGACGTAAACTTGGCGTGAGCAACGACGAACGAGTCGGCTGGAGCACGGTCGCGACGCGCACGCGGTCACCTGTTATGGGTGACGAAATTGCAGACCACGCGGTCGCAGACGAAGTGCCGGTCGAGATTCATCTGAACCAGCGTACGGCGGTGGTCACGATGGCAAGTCCGGTCGATCTGGCGGATCTGGCCGTTGGGTTCCTGATTGGCGAGCGCTATCTGGCAGCAACCGTACCGGTTGAGCGAGTCGATGTATTCGACAAGCCCGTAGGTTTCGTAATTAATGTCGTTGCGCCCGCGGCAGCGCAACCAGACTTCAAGGAACGCAGCGTCGTCGCCCGTTCCAGTTGCGGTTTGTGTGGCGTTACGTCGTTGGACGATGCGCTTGGCGAGCTGCCCCGAGTTGCGACGGCATCGCTGCCGCCCTCAAAGGCTATTCACGCGGCCCTTGCTTGTTTGCGTGATGCACAGGCGCTCAATCAAATTACGCGCGCGGTGCATGGCGCGGCGTGGTGCGACCCAACGGGCCGGCTGGTCTCGGTACGCGAAGACATTGGCCGGCACAATGCATTGGACAAGCTGCTGGGCGCCCGTGCGCTGGCCGGGAAGACCGCCGCCGGCTTTGTGTTGCTGACCAGTCGCATCAGCTACGAGCTGGTGCAAAAAGCGGCGTTGAGCAATGTTGCCACGCTGGTGGCGATATCGGCGCCGACGACATTGGCGCTCGAGATTGCGAAATCAGTCGGCATGAACATCGTCGCCATCGCACGGGACGATAACCACCGTGTCTTTGTTGTACACGATGCGGAGACGGTTGATG
>CAYGSQ010000283.1:0-5328 GCA_964352435.1 uncultured Gammaproteobacteria bacterium
CCGTCAAGCGTGAAACGCGCCGCGACCTCGGCCACGCGCTCCGCGCCCTTGGCGACCACGATAAACTGCACCACCGTGATGATCAGGAACACCACGAGTCCAACCACAATATTGCCGCCGGCAACAACATTGCCAAAGGTCTCGATGATGTGACCACCGTCCGCCCGCATCAGAATTTGTCGCGTTACTGCGATCGACAGCGACAAGCGAAACAGGGTCGAAAGCAATAAAACACTGGGAAAACTGGGGAATGCGACCGGCGTCGGGATATAGATGGCGACCAGCAGCAGACTAATGCCGATCGAGATATTGACCGCGACCAGCGCGTCAATGAGCCACAGAGGCAGCGGCCAGATCATCAGCGCGATGATGGCTACCACGCCGAATGTCAGCAACACATCGCTGTAACTGGCTCCGCGCAAACTGCGCGCGCCTTTACCCACGCTCGCCAAAAGAGACTGAGCGGGTGCGTCCTGCATCTTCACAAAAAGCAAGCCTCCGTGTCAGTACTAACCGCGCGTTACAGGCTCGCTTTTAGGGGCGACCGCGCAACGCGAATGCGTTTAGAACGAACAGACTCTCGCTTGGGGTATCCGACTTAGAACAATCTCCGTTGTCCTACGGATCTCAGCGTCTGTGCAAAAATCAATGAAACACTAAAATTGTGACAATTCAATCTGCGGCCGAATGGCGACAATAGTGACAACGTTGCCAGACTCACTTTTGCACGCTGCAAGGGTTAACCCGCACCCCTTAAATTGTAAGGCTATTCGTGTTTACGAAATATCCGGTAGCACAATGCATAAGCGATTGCAGATGAAACCAACCCACTGTTGATCGACCAAATCCGTTGCGCAAAATTTATAAAAACACGACGAAAGTACGACGCAATACACGACGTCGCCAATGCGAGACACATTGGCACGGACGTAAAACTTCGGTTAGGCTGAGGTCACCGGTCATCAAGAGCCGGTACTAAAAGACCCCAGTACAACAACATGGATTTGCGGCGGCATTGCGACGAAACGTTGCACGCATTGCGCTCGCGTTGTCGTGTTTAGTCGACCTGTTCAGGCAGGTCATCGGGGTCCAGCATGGAAAGCAAACTGACGCGTCCACTCGCGACGCCAACGACCATAAGGCGCTTGCCGGCGTCGAGCACAACGACGCGCTCACGTGTGCTTATAGCAAGCACTTGCACCAGTTTTAATGGCCCGCTGTTGCGATATAGACCGCGGCCTTTATTGACCCAAACCAGCGCCGCCAACAGTGCACCGAGCACTACCAATACGGGCAGCAGCACGGCCAGGAACTGGCCCCCTGCACCGGGGACACCCTGGGCATACACCCAAGGCGCTGCGCAGCATATAGCGGCACTGGTGCCGGCTGCGACAACTAAGACCTTTTTCATGCTGGCTGCTCTCCGCAATGATGCCGTAATAAGCGCTCGGAAAATTACCACGACCGCCGATCACGTGCGAGGGCAACGAAGATGACCGACGTTGCGCTGGGTACTCGGCCAGCAGCAAAAGCGCCACGTTCGCTTGACCCGGGCGCGGCAGCCGCCGCGACGTTGCTTGAAGCGATGCCGTCCCCCTGTGCGGTCTACTGCCGGGACGACGGGCAGTTGCGCTTCGCGAATCGACGCTTTCGCAGCATGTTTGGTCGAGGCGATGCTATTGCCTCCCGACGCGTCTTCGAGGCGCGTTTTCAACGCTATGTCGCCGACACGACGCCAACGGGCGGACGCAGTTTCGACGCATTTGAACCAGCCTCCAACAACTGGTTTGCAATGCAATGGTCCGAGTTTCGCTGGACGGATGGCAGCGTTCATTCGATGTTGATGGTGAGCAATACGAGCGCGCGCCATGCGGCGGTACGGGACCAGGTACACGAACGTGACAAGCTGCTGTTCACATCGCGAATGATGTCTGTCGGCGAGATGGCCTCGACGATCGCACATGAGCTCAATCAACCGCTCGCGGCCATCATCAACTATCTGAACGTTGGTGCGCGCGTGCTCGAGTCACCGCAGGGAATTGACGATGCGCGCAGCGCTATCGATATGGCGCGCACGCAGGCCCAGCACGCGAGCGACGTCATTCGGCACCTGCGTGAATTTGTACGCGCGCGTGAACCCAGGCGACAACGTCATCGTCTTTCCGCCATCGTCGACAAAGTGCTGCAGCTGACCGAGCTGGACGTCAAACAAAGCCTTGTGTGCGTGACACTCGAATGTGCCGACGCCCTGCCCGACGTCCACGTCGACGACGTCATGATCGAGCAGGTGTTGCTCAATTTGATTCGCAACGCCATTGGCGCGATGCGCGAAATTCACCCGATGCACCGACGCATTCGGGTGCAGGCACTGATCAATCTCGATGAAGACATTGAAGTACGCGTCATCGACAGTGGTACCGGCGTAAGTCAAAGCCACGAAAACCAATTATTCGAGCCACTGTTTACGACCAAACCGGACGGCCTTGGTATTGGCCTGGCGATTTGCCGCTCCATTCTCGAATACCACAACGGTCGCCTCTGGTTTGAACGCGATCGCGACGGACTCACCGTGTTCGCCATGACCCTGCCCGCCTACACCTCGCCAGGAGAACCTGATGAATGAGCAAACCGTCGTCCTGGTTGACGACAACGACGCCTTTAGAAAATCGACAACCTGGCTGCTCAAGACGGCCGGCTTCAGCGTAGACGAGTTCGACAACGCCGCGAGCGCATTGAAGGCCCTCAAGCACCAACGTCGCGGTGCGGGCACTTGCCTGTTAAGCGACGTGCGGATGCCGCAAATGAGCGGTCTGCAGTTGCACGAAGAAATACGCAAAGCGGCCATTGACGTGCCCGTCGTGCTGATGACGGGGCACGGCGACATCCCGTTGGCGGTCGATGCAATGCGCAACGGAGCGCTCGATTTCGTCGAAAAGCCGTTTAGTGAACAGCGCATTGTCACAGCCGTGCGTGGCGCTTTCGCCGCCCACACCGCCGCGCGTATTGACGTGGACGCAACCGAGAGAATTGACCGCCTGACACCGCGCGAACGTCAGGTACTCGATCTCGTCGTAGCGGGCAAGTCCAACAAGGTTATCGCAGGCCTGCTGGATATCAGCATCAAAACAGTGGAACTGCATCGCGCCAACATGATGACAAAAATGAAGGTACGCACCGTGCCTGACTTGATGAAACTGGTCCTGGGCCACCACGACAAATGAGTCTGGCACAGGTTGTCAGGCAGGTCGATATGGTGCGGCAGACATCCCGCCAGGCGCATCTGGGTCTCGACTATGAAGCTACGCTGGGTGAGAAAGAGGATCAATTCACGTGGCGACTGCGCGTTAACGCGGCGCCGTGTACGGACCCATGGGTCGTGCTGGCGAGCGACGACCGCTCGCTTGCGATTGCCGTGCACTCGTTCAGGGACATGCGACTCATCGGTGAACGCTCGTGGACCGACTTTCACGACGATGCACGGCTGATGGCGTGGACGTTGCAACACGAAGCCCTGATTGAGCAGCTGGGTCAACTTACCGACCGCTATTTGTCTACGGATGCCCTGATCAAAAACCCCGCGGCGCACGATCCGGCGCTCGACGGGCCGTTCATTTCATTCGAGGTGCGGGATCCCGACGATCAACCAGTGTCGCGCGGCACGCTCGCCGTGGACGATCAGGACTTCGATCACTTGATTGGGAACGCGGAAAAAATTGTGTGCGCGAAGCTGCCTAAGCGATGGGTTGGCGTCCCAGTGCCGCTTGTGTTGCGCACGACACCGTTGACGCTGACCGCCGACACGCTGCGCTCATGCCATCCCGGCGACGTCATTGTCCTGGGCCACCATGCGCGGCTGCATGAACATCTCCGCGCCTTCCACGCAAATGGCCGCCCTTTGCCCTTGCGCTGCTCGGTCGTCGGCCGCGGCGTCGAGGTGACTTATGAGCGCACGCCATCATCAAACCCAACACCACCCCGCGAGGAGCTTCCTGCCATGTCTAAAGCGGACGCCGAGAGCGCCGACATCAGCGCCACCGATTTACCAAATGGCAGCTCTTTGCCAACGCATCAGATACCCGTCCAACTGTGTGTACAGACGGGCAGTGTTGAGGTGACGCTGAGTGACCTTGAGGGCCTTGAGGCGGGCGTTGTTTTACCGCTCAATGCGCCACTTGCCGGCACCAACGTCACCATTTTGGTCAACGGTGCGCCACTCGGTGATGGCGAGCTGGTGGCGGCAGGCGATAAGCTCGGTGTGTGCATCAAGCGCTGGCGGCCCGATGGACTTTAGCAACTTCTCCCCCGCCCTGATTATTGTCACCGTCGTATCACTGGCGGTGGCTCCTTTCCTTGCCGTCATGGTGACGTCGTTTACCAAAATTGTGGTGGTACTGAGCCTGTTGCGCAACGCGCTCGGACTGCAGCAGACACCGCCCAACATTGTCATTAACGGGATGGCGATGGTGCTGTCGATCTACGTCATGTTTCCCGTCATTCTCGCAACGAGTGACGCGGTGACAGAGCCGATGGCGAACGTCTCTTCTGAGGGCATCACGCTGGACACCATGCTTGACGTCGTCAATGAAGGCAAAGAGCCAATGCGTGATTTTCTGCTCAAGCATTCCAGTGAGACTGAGCGCGGTTTTTTTCTGCGCAGCGCCCAGCGACTGCTACCTGAAGACAAACGCGACACCATCACGGCAAATGATTTTATTGTGATCGTACCGAGCTTCACGGTCAGTGAACTCACGGCGGCTTTTCAAATCGGCGTGCTGATTTTTTTGCCGTTTCTGGTCATCGACCTGATCGTGTCCAATATCTTGCTGGCGCTGGGGATGATGATGCTGCCGCCAACGGTGGTATCGCTGCCGTTCAAGCTACTGCTGTTTGTTCTCATCGATGGCTGGGCACAACTTGTGCACGGCATCGTCATGACCTATTGATGGGCTGAGTCACACCCATGATCAACAACGAAGTTCTCGAGCTGGCCAAATATGCGCTGTGGCTGGTACTGCTGCTGTCCTCGCCGCCCATCATCGCGGCATCGGTCGTGGGCCTGCTGGTGGCTTTTTTGCAAGCCGCGACCCAGTTGCAGGAGCAAACGCTAACATTCGCAGTCAAGCTGGTGGTGATCGTGGTGGCGATTTTCGTCACGGCCAGTCTTATTGGCGGCACACTGTTCAATTTCGCGCAACGTATTTTTAGCGACTTGCCCGCGTTGGTGCCCTGAGACCGTGGACTTCTCGCTCGTCGAGAGCTCGCTGGGTCCCCTCGCACTGACTCTGCCGCGGATCGCAGCGGCGTTTATCATGCTGCCGCTATTAACAC
>CAYGSQ010000284.1:0-5315 GCA_964352435.1 uncultured Gammaproteobacteria bacterium
CGAGCCACTGTCCCGCGTCATCACGGAGAACCCGATGCCGACAACAACCGCCGCCAAAGGCCCCTGCACCAGTTTAAAGATGTGCGCACGATGCACCAGAACCATTTCCCACAGCAACAAGAGCGCCATGCTGATTACGGCGATCAGGGTGGCCCCGGGGCTCACGTTTTTAAACGTGTCGAAAATGGCCGAAAACGTCGTGCCACCGTCAACTTGCACGAATGCGAAATCGCCGCCCGGGTCACTGTCGTAACCAAAGAAATGCGGGATCTGCTTCAAAATGATAATGACACCGATGCCGGTCAACATGCCCTTGATCACGGATGACGGGAAGTAATAACCGATAATCCCGGCACGCAGAAGGCCGAAAATGAGCTGGAAAACACCGCCGATAACAACGGCCAGAAGAAAGTCTTCGAAATTGCCAAGCGTACTAATCGATACCAGTACGATGGCGGCCAGGCCGGCCGCCGGGCCGCTAACGCCAACCTGCGATCCACTCAGTGAGCCAACCACGAGGCCGCCCACGATGCCGGCGATGAGCCCCGAGAACAGGGGTGCTCCACTGGCCAGCGCAATACCCAGGCACAAAGGCAGGGCGACGAAGAAAACTACCACACTCGCGGGCAGGTCGTTTTTCAAATATCGAAACATGGCGAAACTCTCTCAATAATAGGTGTCAATGACGCAGCGGCGAGCTGCGTGTTTGAGGCACCTGACAACGAGTCAGGTGTTATCGCGGAAATTTCTAGGTGCGTCGCGCATCCACTTTGTCAGTTCGGGCTGAACTAGCTGATAAATGCGGTGGCGGCCTTCGCTGCGTTTTACGACGATGCCGTAAGCGCGCATCAAACGTAGATGCTGAGAAATACGAGACCTGTCGAGCAGTAGTGAATCAGCCAGCGCACTGACGTCCTTGCTGGAGGTCGACAGCGCCTCAACCATTCGTATTCTGTCTGGATGCGACATGAGCCGAAAAAACTCGGCGAGCCGGACTTCGTCGGTTCTCACGGTTAACGCCTTGTTTTGCTGGAGGTTGGAGGATTGATTCGTATCTGCTTGCAGGTTTTTTCCGCCCACGAACATCGCATGTCCCCACGTGTCACTGCCGTGTAAACTAACTGTCTGCGTTGCACAGGACAATTCGAACATTTCGAGCCAAGTGTTCGGGATTTTCGATGTATGGTCCTTGCGCTTTTCCAGCGGCGTTGGCGTGAGTCGCAGGGGGCAGACGGCAGCGTTTTAGGCATGCAGTGAGTCTTTTAGATGACCCGACCCGACAAGATCTTGCCGATCATCCACACCGCAATGAGTGAGTAGACCAGGCGGGGAGTCCAGTCCGCCACCTGATTGTCAAAGCTCTCAATCTCGTCACTTTCCAACACTGAGTTGCGCACTAGCATGTCGGTCAGGCTGCCACTCTTGTCGCCTGTCGTCACAAATTGCCGCGTGCGTTGTGTCAGGAAAACGTTCGCGGCGAAGGTCTCCCCGAGTGGCATACCGTGCGTCAGGCGCGCGTGAGCGTCTTCGAAACTGCTGCGAATGATGCCATTGGTCGTGTTGTCACAGGCAGCTTCCAGGGCCCGTTCTGCATCGACACCGGCGGTGTACATCATCTCGAATGCATCGAGTACCGACAGTACCTCGCGCCTGACATGCACGGCGCCAAACAGCGGCGCCTGCATCCGAAATTGATCCCACCAGTTCGCGCTGCCGCGGTCGCGCAGCCATGTTGGTAGCTTCCATAATACCCAGCCCACGGCGGCAACTCGTCCAAGAAACCACAGTACGCCGATCAGATATTCAAGCCCGGTTAGAGAGCCGCCAAAGAGTGCCGGCAGAGGTGCAACGAACGCAGCCAGTGTCAGGACGCTGAGCGGGAACGTAAGCTTCGATTTGACCCGTCGCGCACGTGATGCTTTTGCGCCATACCATTCGCCCAGGCGGCTCAGTGTCGGACCGATGCGACCCGACAGCTCCGCACGGTTCAATAGCTCCTGATCGAAGTGGTCGATCAGCCCGCTGTTCGCACCGCTGACCGTCAATGACTGACCGCCCCGCACCTGCGGCAGCATGGTGCTGGCGATGTGGGCCGCGACGCCCTTACCCATCGCGATGGTGGTCAGCGCCTGGTCGAGTGGCAGGCCCGCGTTGAGCATCGTGCCCAGTTGCGTGAAGACATCGGCGCGCGCGGTGAGGTCCAGCCGGGATGATGCTCTGTAAGACCTGTGGCCGCCCGACGTTCTCACCAATACTCTTCGACGACGAACTGCAATACGCTTTCTTCTTCGCAGCCAATGCGGCCGCAGGCACCGCCGCGATTCGCCGATTCGATGCTCACGTTTTGCGTGTCACCATTGGCCGACCAGGTATGCGTACCGGTCCATGCCGAATCAAACGTGTCGGACGACAGGGCGTCGGGTGCCGTCTGGGCATGAACGTATTGCTGGCACGCAGCCAGAACTGAAAAAAACAGGGGCGTCCGAACAGGCATAACAAGGGCACTGGTGAGATGGAAAGACTGAGTAGAAAATACAGAAAAAGCCGGGGCCGCACTACCGTTATCGCGGCCACAGCGCGTTGCTTAACATTGGGTCTGGCTCTAGACTCCGTGTCTATTGGCCGCGCTACGAGGCCATGAGGAGTCTAAACATGAACACTGCACAGCGCATCGTCCTGATGTTCGCCATCGCCTGCCTGCCGGCATGCTCAACATTTGAAGTGGAGGGCGCCGGTTCGATAACCCCTGACGCCATCACCGGCAGCGAGACCGTCCATGGTTCGCTCTACGGCATTGCATGGCGGCCTTTCACGACCGAGAAGTGTGGGTCAGATAGTCTCTTTCGCGTGGAGTACCACACCAACGCGGTGTTCCTTTTGGCCGCGGTGGCAACGGTCGGCCTGTATGTGCCACAAACCGTCGAGTGGTGGTGCTATTCGCCCGCCGGCGATGATGACGATGAAGAGGCGTGGGATCCTGCGGCGAGCATTTTATCAGGGCCCTCATCGTGAGCGGCGGCCGCAATATTATCGTTGGCCTGGACGGCACGTGGAACCAGCCGGAACGCCAACCCGACGGCACGGTCACCGGCACCAACGTGGTCAAGTTTATGTCGGCACTGATGAAGCGCGGCCAGGATCAGCACTATGAAAGTGGCGCGGGCACGCGTGCCTGGGAACTGCTGCCCGGCGGCATCTATGGGTACGGTTTGGATAAACGCATTCTCGGTGCCTATCGGTTTTTGCGCCGTGCCTATAACGATGCGAACCTGCCAACACAGCAGATCAAACTCTTTATCGTGGGCTTCAGCCGCGGCGCCTATGCCGCGCGTCGTCTCAGTGGGCTGATCGCACACAGTGGTATTCCGGTCGAAGCGTCGGACGTGGATCGTGGTTGGGAGATGTATCTAAATCGCGATACCGCGAGCGCGGCGGCCATGAAAGAGCAGGGACGTTATTTTGACGTGCCAATCGAAATGGTCGGTGTGTGGGACACGGTCAAAGCCACCAACGACTCCGACTACGACGACGACAAGCTGAGTGCAAACGTGATTGCGGGTTACCACGCGATGGCGGTTGACGAGCGCCGGCGATTTTTCCCCATCCTGCGCTGGCACAAGGAAAAACGCGTGCGCGAAATGTGGTTCTGTGGCTCGCACTCCGATGTGGGCGGCGGTTGCCGCGAAATGGACCTGTCAGATGTCGCGTTGATGTGGATGATTCACCGCGCTGCGCAGCATGGCGTCAAGTTCAAGAAAAGTTATATCGAGCGCTATATCAAGCCGCAAGTTCCGGGTCATGTGCATGACGCGTTCACGGCCATGTGGAAGCCCTATGGTGCCAGTGATCGACCGATCACAACGGGGTGCTCCGTACATGAGTCCGTTGAGAAGCAGGTTCGGGGCAGCGAGGGTTACGAGCCCAAAAACCTGCCCGCCAAGCCGAACTACATGCCGGGGTAACGCGTTTAGAGGCCCGGTGGCAGCAGTCCCGCCCCACCACTCAGAAGTAACGCGGCGAGTATCACGCCCAAAAATATGGCCGTGCCGCTAGCGCCGGTTTTAAGCGGGCTGATTTTCTTGACACGAAGTTCTTCAATATCTGACATTGCGATGGTCACCGCGTCGCACTCGGCGCAGGGCAGGCCGGTCAGTGCGTCATTCGTGATGCGGGTGACTTCAAACTCGTGTACGACATCGCGGCTGGTTGTGACGCGGACTTTGTCACCAACGCCGACTTTTTGGACGATTGTATCGACCGGAGTGTCCGGGCCAGCCGCGACCGGACGCATGGTCGTGCAACTGCAAAGCAGCGCTATGGTGGAAATCAGGGCAATAAGGTTTCGCGCCTTGACTCGAACATTCTTGTTCATCGCGAATACTCCAGCAGCGTCGTCTGAGTGCTTCACGACCATACTCGCCCGGGATGGCGGGCGCCAGTCCGTGCCACCTGCAGCACCTGGCGCTACGGCTTTGGTTGCGATGGCTTTGATAACACCGAGACCAATGGCTTCGTACATCGCTACCCGACGCACGTGGCCGACTGGAATGCCGGCGAATACGGGATTGAACAGCAGCAATGCGGTCGATCTGCGCAAGCGCGTGCTGTGGGATGTGTATCCCAGCGGCGGGAACATCGAATGGTACTTTGGTGGCAACGGTCAGTCAGAAGGCGGCGACCAAAACACCGAGGACTTGCGTACGCGTGACGAGATGTATCGCTACATGTGGTACGCCCGTCGCTTCCTGCAAGACGAACTGCCGTTCAGTGAACGTTGTGGATCCGGGCTTGCTGCGCACGTTGTTTTTCGAGCCGCCTGGCCCTGCGGGTAGTGTGGCTGTCAAATAGAACGAGATTGCGTCGAACCGTCGCGCCGCCGCCTGCGTGGGCGTCGCGCGGTTTTGTACTTTGACCGCGTCGTGATTTCCGGGTTCTTTGGTATAAGGTATCAGCCGTAAGTGATCGGTGAGGCTCGCCGTGTTTGCGCACATGGTGCAGGAAACCGCGCGTGGCACACGCGCTCGATTCCACGTCTGGCGCGAGATGTGGCGTGGCAATCCGCATAACTGGTCAATTCGCCCGGTTTTGCATTTGACAGCCTTTGAAACCGGCGTGCTAGCGTTGATCCCGACGTAAACCTTTTTGCACCAGACAAGGAAGTCGAGGGATGCACATGAACCAGAAATTGATACTCCCGGTGATTGGCGGCGTGCTGCTGTGCGCGATCGCTTTTCAGTTCTTTTCACCTAATGACGATCACGAAGTCGCTGTGGTCGAGGTCGAGCCACCAATAGCGCTATCGCTTGATGATGTAC
>CAYGSQ010000285.1:0-5313 GCA_964352435.1 uncultured Gammaproteobacteria bacterium
ATGTCATCGCTGTGCGCGCCGGCCTGACGCAACGTATCGAGTGCGCAGCTCAGCAACGGCCCGACGACATCGTCATTGAAACGCGCGGCCACAACGGCGACGCGCATGCCAGAGGCGTTGACGTCGAGTGCGTCAGGAAACGATTTCAAGCATCTGCTCCGGGGGCGTCGTCGAGATATTCAACCACCTCAAGACCAAAGCCGGAAATGGCACGCATATCTTTGGGCGCGCTCAGTACGCGCATCTTGCGGACATTTAGATCACGCAGGATCTGCGCGCCGATGCCGTAAGTGCGCAAATCGTTGGACGCATCTTCACCCTGTTTTTCCACCTGCTGTGGTGGCTGAAGCTCCGCCAAAAGCCGACGTGCGTCATTCGCTCCGCGCAGAATCACAACGACACCCTCGCCCTGCTCTTCGATGCGTTGCATCGCCGAACGTAACGGCCAGCCAAGATGGGGCCATTTTACGCCGACGACATCGCTGAGTGTATTCTGCACATGTACACGCACAAGCGTGGGCGTATCAGGTTTCGGCGTGCCTTTCACAAGCGCAAGATGAACACTGCGATTGACCCGGTCTTCATAGCTGTGCAGCGTGAAGTCGCCGTGAACGGTCGGCACTTCGCGCGTGTCGATACGTTCAACCGACTCTTCTTTCGCCAGGCGGTAGCGGATCAAATCGGCGATGGTGCCAATTTTGAGGCCGTGCGCATGCGCGAATTTCATCAGCTCACCACGTCGCGCCATGGTGCCGTCTTCGTTCAGGATCTCGACGATAACCGACGCTGGCGCATAGCCGGACAGGCGCGCCAGATCGCAACCCGCTTCGGTATGACCTGCCCGCGTGAGGACACCACCCGGCTGCGCCATAATCGGAAACACATGGCCAGGCTGGCACAAGTCTTCGGGGCCTGCATCCGGGGCCACGGCGGCGGCGACCGTGCGTGCTCGGTCATGCGCCGAGATGCCGGTGGTCACGCCCGTAGCCGCCTCGATGGACACGGTGAAGTTGGTGCTGCCCGCCGCGTTGGTATCGCTGACCATAAGCGGCAGGCGCAGCTGCGCGCAGCGGTCGGCGGTCAACGTCAGGCAAATGAGGCCACGCCCGTAGCGCGCCATGAAATTGATATCTTCGGGCCGCACGCGCTCGGCGGCCATAATCAGATCGCCTTCGTTTTCGCGGTCTTCGTCGTCCAGCACGATGACCATCTCGCCGTTGCGCAGCGCGGTCAGTAGCTCTTCGGTGCCGTGAAAACCACTGGCGGTCGGGTGGGTGTGAATTGCAGTCATGAGCGAACCTCCATCAGGCGCTCAATATAACGCGCAACGAGATCGACTTCGATGTTGACATGATCGCCAACCTCATAGTTGCCAAAGATCGTGTGGGAAAACGTATGCGGCACAATGTTCACACCGAAATCGTGCCCGGTAACGTCATTGACCGTCAGGCTCACCCCGTCGATGGTCACGCTGCCTTTGCGCGCGATATAGCCATTCAGGGCGGCAGGTGGCGTAATCCGAAAGCGCCATGATTCACCATCGGCTTCACGCCTGGTGATCGTCGCCACGCCGTCCACGTGACCACTGACCAGGTGGCCGCCAAGAGGATCCGCCGCGCGCAAGGCCGGCTCCAGATTGACCGGTGAGCCTACCTGCCAGCCGCCAAGCGTCGTCGCGCTGAGAGTTTCATTGGACACATCAGCGGCAAAATTATCGCTGGTCTTGTCGACGACGGTCAGACAACAACCATTGACAGCGATACTGTCGCCCAGCGCGGCCGACGAAAAGTCGAACTCGCGGGTCGCGAACACCATGCGGCCATTGCCCTCATGCATGTCCAGTCGCGTAACGACGGCCTTGGCTTTAATGATTCCGGTAAACATAATTCACTCTTGCTTGTCGTTTGGTGATGCACACGCATCAGTCGCGGGTTGAAAGACCATTTTGATGTCGTCGCCGAGCGTGGTGAGCGAGGTGCGCTTGAAGCGCCAGCGCTGCGACATCTCGGTCAACGAGGGCATGGCCACCAGCGGTCGTGCCGCGCTGCCAAGCACGCACGGCGCCACATAAATCACCCATTCGTCAACGAGACCTGCACCCAGCCATGAGCCACTCAAGCGCGCGCCCGCCTCGACCATGACCTCATTGACATCCAGTGCCTGCAGCCGCCCACACAAGGCGTGCAAATCGACCCCGTCGGCACCCGTCGCGATGCGCTGGGTGTCGACGCCTGCCTGCGACAGGACCTGTTCACGATGTCGTACATCGCTGTCGGCTTCGTCACAACCAAAGACAGACACGGGCGCACCGCCGCCAACGACGCGCGCATTCACCGGTAATCGAAAATGCGAATCGACGACTGCGATCCGCGGGGCAACAAACGGCGTGTGCAGCCGCACGGTCATTTGCGGGTCATCGGCGAGCACCGTGCCGATGCCCGTCACGATACAGGCGCTACGTGCACGATAAAGCTGTACGTCGGCGCGCGCGGCCTCACCTGTAATCCAAAAACTGGCGCCATTGGCCAAGGCCGTTTTGCCATCCAGGCTGATCGCAGATTTCATGCGCACCCACGGCCGTCCGCGACGCATACGCGATAGAAACCCCGGGTTCAGGTCCTCGGCCGCAGCGGCCAACAGCCCGGTCTCAACCTTGATGCCGGCACTGCGCAGTCGCTCAAAACCCTGGCCCGCGACGTGCGGCGCCGGGTCGGTCATGGCCGCCACCACGCGAACAACACCTGCGTCGATGAGTGCTTGCGAGCAGGGCCCGGTACGCCCGTGATGATTGCACGGTTCAAGCGTGACATAGGCGGTCGCACCGCGTGCGTGTGCGCCGGCATCGCAAAGCGCATTGACCTCGGCATGCCCCTCACCCGCACGCGCGTGAAAGCCCTCGCCCACCACCCGGCCATCGCGCACAAGGACACAACCCACGCGCGGATTGGGGTCAGCCGTAAACATACCGCCGCGCGCCAGCGTCAGCGCACGCAGCATGAAGTGACGATCAGACGGGTTATTCTTCATCTTTGAGCAGCGACATTTGTTCGCGATCAAGTCCGGGTGGCTGACGCTGAAGATTTTCTACCGCTTCCTTGAACTCGCTAACGTCCTGGAAACTGCGGTACACCGATGCAAAACGGACGAACGCCACCTCATCGAGCTCACGCAAAGCCGACATCACCATTTCACCCAGGCGCATCGACGGAATCTCGCGCTCACCAATGGTGCGCAGTTCGTGTGTGATGCGTGAAATAGCCGCTTCAATTTCGCTCGCGGAGACCGGACGTTTTTCCAGCGCTTTGACGATACCCGAACGCAGTTTGGTTTCATCGAACGGTTCGCGCCGGTTGTCGCTCTTGACCAGATACGGCATCACAAGCTCCGCACTTTCGAAGGTCGTGAAACGTTCAGCGCAGCTTGCACACTCACGTCGTCGCCGCACCTGAGCGCCTTGCGCGGCCAGACGGGAATCAATGACCTTGGTCTCTTCACTGGCGCAAAACGGACAGTGCACGATCAAATACCTAGAACGAGCTAACTCGCAGGGGCGGAGTCGCTGGTGCAACGACCACCGCGGCGCCCGCGCGGCGGCCGTGTGCCGTCGCGCCAAAGACGCCGCCCCTGCGTGGGTAGATCATGACTTACCGTAAACCGGGTACTGCGCGCACAGTGCGATGACTTCCGTGCGCACCCGCTCAATCACCGCGGCATCGCCCTTGGCATCGAGGATGTCCGCAATCCAGTCGGCAACCTGCGCACACTCTGGCTCATGGAAACCGCGCGTTGTGACCGCCGGCGTACCCACGCGTAGACCGCTGGTTACAAACGGCGAACGTGGATCGTTCGGGACCGCGTTTTTGTTTACCGTAATGTGTGCCTCGTCGAGCCACGCGTCGGCGTCCTTCCCGGTGATGTCCTGTTTGATGAGATCAATCAGGCACAAGTGATTGTCCGTGCCACCCGACACAATCTTGTAGCCGCGATCAATCATGCCGTCGGCCAGCACACGTGCGTTGGCTTTGACCTGCTTCTGGTATTCCTTGAATGACGGCTCCAGGGCTTCCTTGAAGGCGACGGCTTTTGCGGCGATGACGTGCATCAGCGGACCACCCTGCGTGCCCGGAAACACCAGTGAGTTGAATTTCTTGTTCAGGTCCTCGTCGTCACGCGCGAGAATCAGCCCGCCGCGTGGACCGCGCAAAGTCTTGTGCGTGGTCGTTGTACACACGTCCGCGATTTGTACCGGCGAGGGATACTCACCCGCGGCGACCAGACCAGCCACGTGGGCCATATCCACCAGCAGGTACGCGCCAACTTCATCGGCAATCGCGCGCATTTTCGACCAGTCCATTTCACGTGAGTAAGCAGAAAACCCACCGACGATCATGCGTGGCTTGTGCTCCAGTGCCAGCGCGTGCATCTGGTTGTAGTCGACCAGACCGGTTGCTTCATCAAGTCCATACTGAACCGCGTTAAATATTTTGCCGGAGAAATTGACCTTGGCGCCGTGGGTCAGGTGACCGCCGTGCGCCAGGCTCATACCCAGCACCGTCTCGCCGGGCTGCAACAGCGCCAGATAGACGGCGGCGTTGGCCTGCGAACCTGAATGCGGCTGCACGTTGGCGTAGCCGGCACCAAATAACTGTTTCGCGCGCGCAATCGCCAGCGCCTCGGCGACATCGACGTGCTCACAGCCGCCATAGTAGCGCTTGCCGGGATAGCCCTCAGCGTACTTGTTTGTCAGGACCGAACCCTGCACTTCGAGGACGCGCGGACTCGCGTAGTTCTCCGATGCAATCAGCTCGATATTTTCCTCTTGACGGCGTTTCTCTGCCTCAAGGGCGTGATAAAGTTCGTCGTCGTAACCTGCAACCTGCATTGTGGCGCCAAACATGCTCGCGTCTCCGGCCGGTGAAAACGCAGGATTGTAACCTAAACAACGGCCCTGGCGATGCCCATATGGCAATCGCGTGGCCGGCCGCAGGGCCGGTGCAGGGCCTGCCCGCCCACGCTACAGAGAAATCCAAAAGACCATGGCTGACTTCATCTACACCATGAACCGCGTCGCGAAGCTCGTGCCGCCCAAGCGCTACATCCTGCGCGACATCTCATTGAGCTTTTTCCCGGGCGCCAAAATCGGCGTTCTGGGCCTCAACGGCGCCGGTAAATCCACACTTTTGAAGATTATGGCGGGCCTCGACACCGAAATCGACGGCGAGGCACGGCCGCAAAAAGGCATAAAAGTAGGCTTCCTGCCGCAGGAACCCGAGCTCGACGAATCCAAGGACGTGCGCGGCAATGTGGAAGAAG
>CAYGSQ010000286.1:0-1095 GCA_964352435.1 uncultured Gammaproteobacteria bacterium
GTGCGGGCGGGGGCTGCACGGAGGGCGATCCGCTATCTCCGCCGCCACCGCAGCCGGTGAGTATGCCGAGGGCAAGAGTTGCCCAGAAAGGTGTCTGTTTTGAAATATTCATGTCGATTTCCTTTGCGAAGTCGTTTAATCCGGACGCCTTCGCGCCGCCCCGTCCGCGGTGTGCGCGCCCTTCGTATTACATCTGCGTTGCAGACTCAGGTCGAAAGATCGTTTTCACTAACCCCTCGAATATGGTCTGTTTTAGCCCATATATAATTTTTTTGAAAGAGCAATCGATCGAAAAATGATGCTTTCAACTTGCAAGGCAGGCTGGATTTGACCTAATTGCCCAAAATATATGGGTATTTTAAGACCAAATAATTTTGATAGAATGCAAGAAATATCTGCCCAACCCGAAGGATCGGCCGCCTGTTTGCGCGAAATGCGCCAGAGAGAGGGTCTAATCGTCGTCGAGCATCTCGAGAAACTTGCCGATTGCCCGGATGCAGGCAACTGGCGCAGGGTCACGAAGCGGCGCTGGCCGCTGAACGGCAACGGCGAGTTGAGAGAGTGGGACACGGCCTGTAACTGGGGGCTGGGGTAGATCCCCTGCAGGAATGGTAGTTCGGGTACCTTATCGCCGGATTTTCCAGGCTACTCTGGTCGGCTTTTTTAGGGAGGAGATCATGACCAGATGTGACGTGAGAAAAAAAATGTTCCACTTACCGGCCCCGTCGCGTCAAATTCTGTTTGAAACAGGCAGAGCGCTGCGGAGTTCGGTAAATAGTGCCGGAGATTTGACGCCGGACCCGCGCAAACGGAACCGCTTTATGCGGTGTCGCAGCCGTTTCAGGATACAGTCCCATGGGTGAATACGAACAACTCAGTGATGAGCAACTTATCGATCGGGCCAAAGACCCCGGCGCTCGTTCGCACTGCGTGGCCTGCCTGTACAAACGTCACCTTGGCCGCGTTGTCGGCTGGTGTCTGCGCATCAGCGGCGACGAGGACGAGGCGCTGGATCTGGCACAGGAAGTATTTCTGCGTGTGGACCGTGCGCTCGATTCGTTTCGTCAGGACAGCCAGTTCACCACGTGGCTGTAC
>CAYGSQ010000286.1:1105-5307 GCA_964352435.1 uncultured Gammaproteobacteria bacterium
ACGTAGTGGCTCGGCGCACCACGATCGATCACCTGAGAAAGCGCAAGACCCGGCAGGACCACACGGTGATGATGAATCGCGAGCCAGCCGACGACGCGGCATCGCCCCACGAACAGGCCGAACGTGACGAGACGGCGCGCCGTTTGTCGGCTGATCTGAAGCGGTTGCTCGCGCCCGACGAGGCTCGGGTGGTCTACATGCATTACGCGCTGGGCATGACGTTGCCCGCGATTACCCAATCGTTGGGCCTGCTCAATGATTCAGGGGCCAAGGCCCCCCTCGTCGCCGCGATGCGTAAATTGCGGCGTCACTACAAGGTCGCGCCCGGCGCGACGCGGAGTTCGTTATGACAATCATTAATCCAAGCGAAGCAGAATTTTCGGCGATGTTGGCGCTGGCCGAGGACCTGCGAAGTGATTCCTGTCCGCCGCCCGAACAGTTCCTGGCTGCGTCCTGGCAGACGCTGGACGCCTCGACACGACTGGCCATTCAAGGCCATGCCGCCGACTGTGCAGCCTGTCAGGCCGAGCGAATGCTGGCGGCGATGTTTGACGATAATGACGCCCAAGCCGGTGCTCCGGTCTCGTCGCTGGCGGCGCGGCTGGCTCAGCGCATGGCGCTGGCCCCTCCGGCGCCTGCGCCGAGAAGACGTTGGCGGGGTGCGGCTGCCGCTGCGACCGGTGCGTTGGCGCTGGGCCTCGGTATGCTGTTGTCCGGCCCCGATTCCGGTCTGCCCGATCTGCCTGAACGCGGCGTCTCGAGTGGCGTTGTGCGCGGCGCTGGCATTGAACTCTACGGGCTGACAGACAGCGGCGCGGCCGCCGTACCGGCGTTGCTCTGGAGCGACGTGGTCGGTGCGGTGCGCTATGAGGTTGCTGTGCGCAACGTCGCCGGCGACGTAATCTGGTCCGGGTCAACAACTGCGACGTCGCTGGAACTTACCGCGCTGCCAGACGCTCGCGGAGTGCGCCGCCATTGGGAAGTACGCGCCATTGGACCCGACGGGGGCTTGCTTGCCCAGTCTGCATTGGGCGTATACTCGATGCCAAACGGAGCCGAACCATGATCATCACATTCACCCTGAGACGCGCGCTACTCATTGCGTTCCTGATTGCCGCCACACTACCGGCGCATGCCGACGACGACGAGCTGGTGCTGCGTGTTCAGGATGCCGTGGCCGCCCCGGGCGGCGACGCGGTCATCAGCCTGCGCACCTATGCGACGCGCCCGGTCGGGCAGGGCACAATCTGTCTCGCGATGCGCGACACCAGCGGCGGCATGCCGCCGCTGTCGGCGTTCAAGGGCGCCAAGGTGTTTGGCCAGGCCGGCGATGTGGTTGAGCGATTCGACGTGATCGAGCAAAACGGTGCCATGATCATCGATCTGATGTTCAGCTCGGCGAGCGCGTCTATTAATACTGTCGACGGCCCGATGGCCGCGTTGTATTTCACGGTGTCACCCGATGCGGTGCCGGGCAGCAAGATCGCGGTTGACCTTGACCTTGACCAGACCACGCTGAGCGACGAAAACGGTCTGCCGATTGTGCTGCAGCAGCGCGGCGGCGAACTCACGATTCGTCATCCGAGCGCGCCGCTTGAGGTGGCCGCCGAAGCCGATCTTCCGGATGTGGTGGGTGATCCGGTTACCGTGTCATTCCAGAGCAATGAGCCGTTTTGCATCGGCAGCGGCCAAGTCGCCATTCGGTATGGCAGGCGCGTGTTGAGCGGTCCCGCGCAGTTGCTTGAGGATCCGCGCTTTGGCCTTGCAAAGATCAAGATGGACCACGATCCAGGTCTGGTCATGTTCAACGTGCTGGAATCGGCGCCCGGTTTCAATGACTTGCCTGGCAATATCCTGTCGGTGCTGCTCGAACCCGCCGTGAACCAGCCGCCGGATGCCGAACTGGATATCATAATCGATCCGGCGCTGACCTATCTCTATGACAAAGACGGCTCGTTGCTGCCCATCGCGATCGACAACGATGTCGACAGGCTACCGCGAACGCCTCCAGCGGAGCAGCCCCGTCGCCAGCACCAGCGCAGCGAACAACGGCACAAGCCATAACGCGGGTCGCCTGGCCGGCGGAAATACCGGCAAGGCGTCCCCGTAGAGCACGTAAGCAGCCCAGATCGACGGCGACGACCACTCGCTCGACCGCGCGAGCCGCAGTTGTGCCGCCCGCAGCGCGCGGTCCGGTGCGAGGCCGCGTGCCAGTTGCGCATAAAACTGCTCCATCATCACGACGCTGGCATCATCGGCCACCGGCCACAGGGTAGCGAGCACGGCGTTTGAGCCCGCGGCGAGGAAAGCACCGGTCAGGTTGGTCAGTGGCGAGCCCGCGCTGTCGGTGGACAGCGCGGTGCTGCACGCAGACAGCACGGTCAGATTGACCGGAAGATTGAGATGCGCGACGTCGCGCGGGTAGACCAGTCCGTCGTGTGCATCGTCCGCGCCCAGCAGCAGTACCGCGCCGTCATCCAGGCGTGCATCGAACACGGCGTGGCTGGCGATGTGCAGCACGGTCGGCATCGTGGCCAGGCCATTGCGCAATCGCGATTCGGTGGCTGCAGTGTCGTGCATCACCTCGGCGTGTACGGCAAAGAACGAGCCGACACGTTGAATTTCGTCATGGGTACGTGGCAAGGCGGGTAGCCCTTGCAGCACCGGATGTGCGCCGAGGTCACTGGTCGACTGGCTGCGTGCCAGAGCCAGCAGCCGCGGCGTCGTGGAAGATGTTGGCGATGCATCACCCGGATCCGCATACGCGCCGGTGGCCACGTAACGCAGTACGGTCGCGACACGCGGATTGTCGCGACTGGCCGCCAGTACGTAGTCAAAGGGCACGCTGCCGAGCACCCCGTCCGGCGCAATGCTAAGGGTGTCGAGGGCGTCCGGGATGTCATCGAGCAGGGCGCCCAACGGCGCCACGGCTGTACGCGCCGGCGTTCTACCGCGGCGCAAGGACTGGTGCACACGAATGGCCGCATCGCGCACCGGTGCCGCGTCCACCCAGCGCCAGTTCAGCGCTGCATCGTCTTGATACCAGACGTAAAGGCGTTTGCCTGCAAATAGAAACTCCAGCAGGGGTGAGCGCGTTGCGGCAGACCCATCGCGTGGCGGCGGTTGAGTCGTGCTTTGTCCGGTGGCCTCGAGCAGCGCCAGCGCCTTGGCCCGCGCCGCGATGGCCAGTGCCTCGCGCGCGAGGTCGGGCGTTGGGTCATTCTTATACACCGCATAGGCGATATCCACGGCCAGCGCGTAGGACAGGCGCCGGTCGGTCAGCAGGCGTTGTTGATACCTGGCCTGAATGAGGTTGCCGCGTTGCGCTTCGACGTGGGCAAGCGCCTCTGTGGCCGTGCGCCGCGCGGTGGCGAGGTCGTTATCGGCCAGTGCGATGCGCGCCTCAAGATCGCTTTGCAGCCAGCGTGTGGCGTCATCAGTGGCAAGCGTCGCCGCGATGGCGCGGGCATCGTCAATGCGCTGTGCGTCAAGCAGCGCGCGCGCCGAGTAGTAGATCGCTTCGCGCAGGGAGCTCGCGTGGCCGGCGCGCGCAGCGTGGGTGCGTGCGCGTGCCAGCAACGGCACAGCGCGCTTAAGATCGTTGAGATCCAGCCAGTACACCAGCGCCTGGTTCAGGAAGATGTTCGCAACGGCCGCCACGTCACCGCGCTGCTCAAACGCGCTCAGCGCCTGTTCGTACGCGTCGAGGGCCGCTCGCGGGTCGCCCAGATTACGCAGTACGACGCCGCGATTGACCTGTACGTCAGCGACTCTTTGCGGGGCCGCCGCCGGGGCCGCCGCGAGAGCCTGATCGAGTGAACCGAGCGCCTCGCGATAGGCGCCGATGCGCTCGAGTACCACGCCGGTGTTGAGCTGCAGCAGCACCCGTTGTGACGCGGCCCATCCGCGATCCGGCGCCTGATCGATCAATGCGTCGGCTGTCGCGTATTCCCCGAGTGCTGCGGACGGGCGGTCAGCGTTGGTTTCCAAGACGCCTAGATTCATGTGCGCGATAACCTGGCCGGCAATGTCGTCGAGGGCGACGTGGAATTGCAATGCTTCACGGTGGCGCTCGCGCGCACGGACATAGTCGCCGCGGCGTTCGTCAATGCGGGCCAGATTGTTCAGCGTACGCGCCACGCGCCGCGGCACGTCGTGCTTGCGACGCAACGCCAATGCCTGCTCACACTGATCCGTGGCCG
>CAYGSQ010000287.1:0-5298 GCA_964352435.1 uncultured Gammaproteobacteria bacterium
ATGCGCAGCATGTTTGAAGACGGTCTGGTCAAAGCGATCGCGGGCGAAACCACCATCGAGGAAGTCTTGCGCGTCGTGCGTTAGACCATAGAACCATGCCTGAATTCTCATATCACGCCGTTGATGCGCAAGGTCGCCCTTCGAACGGTACCATGGCCGCTGACAATGAGCGCGTTCTTGAACAGCGTCTGCGCGATATCGGCTACTGGCTAATTGACGCGCGGCCGCAGCAGGCATCGCACCGCAAAGGCCGCGTGTCGAGCGTGCCGCGCCGCGAACTGATCGATTTTTTTAACGGCATGTCGGCTTTGATGTCGGCCGGTATTCCCATCGCGGAGTCCATAAGTGCGATGGCGGAGGAAACCACGCACGTCTCTCTGCGCGCGATTCTCGAGGATATCAGTGTCAACGTGCAGGCAGGTCAGGATCTGTCGGTGTGCTTTGAGAAGTTTCCCGCCGTTTTCTCAACGCAGCTGTGCAAGCTGATCAAGGCCGGCGAATACGGCGGCAATATGGTTGAGACGTTTGGCGATTTGTCCGCCCATCTTGAATGGACCGACCAGATTGTGGCCGATATCAAGCAAGCCAGCGTCTATCCGCTGGTTATCGTGAGCGCCGTGGCGGGCCTGATTGCTCTGATGTTTATTGTCGTAGTCCCCAAGTTCGCAGAGATTTTTGCCGAGCTTGATATCGAGTTGCCGGCATTGACGCGCGGCGTGGTTTTTCTGGGCGACATCGCGCGTCAGTATTGGTGGCTTGCGGCCTTGTGTATTGCGGCACTCTATTTTTTCATACGAACCGCGAGATCGCGGGGCAATGCTGTCGCGCTCATTTTCGACAAGCTAAAGCTGCGCATGCCTGTGTTCGGCACGATCACAAGCATGCTGGTGCAATCACAGTTTGTGCACAACCTGGGCCTGATGCTCAAGGCCGGTGTGCCTATTACCGATGCGCTGCAACTTAGCCAGGGTGTTACCAACAATCGCGTCATGGATCGGGCCATCGAGGATGCGCAATCTCAGGTGCAGCGCGGCGGGCGTATTAGCGATGCACTGCGCGCGCACGATGTTGTGTCGTCGCTGACGCTGCGCATGATCATTGTGGGCGAGGATTCCGGTCGTCTCGACGAGTCCCTGCATCAGGTCTCGCGTCGGTTTGATGCCGAGATTCCGCGGCAAATCAAACGCGTGTTTTCGATCATCGAGCCTGCCATCACGCTTACCCTCGTAGGCATCGTCGGTCTGGTCGCCGCGTCGGTCTTCATGCCTATGTTTTCGCTGGCAACGGGGCTTAGCTAATGGCACGTCGTAACCACGGATTTACGTTGCTGGAGCTCATTGCCGTATTGGCTGTGATTGCCATTCTGTCTTCGGTCATGGCGCCGGGCATTGTACGTGCCGTCGACGATGCCTACTCGCGCGCAGAAGATGAAAATCTCGAGACTCTCGCGAGCGGTTTGCGTGATTACATCTTGCGCACTCGCAGCATCCCATCCACGACAGGGTCAGTTTGGAGTGCCGCGCTCGCGACGAATACCGACTATTCGGCCCAGCAGATCCTGGTCAATCGCCGCAATCAGCAGCGTGTGCTGGTCGCAGATCCGCGCTTCTTTACCTCAACGGATAGCAGCTTCTCGGGCTATTCTCAGTCGACCGGATTAACGAGTGCACCGGTCTCGCCGCGCATGATGTTGATCTCGAGCTTGCAGGGCGCGGTACCTTCAATCGCCAATAACAGCGGGACGTTCGACGCGGTGTGGAATGGCGACCCTTCGGCAGCGGTAGTTGCCAGCGACCGCATCAAGATCGAGCGAATAAATTTGTCCAATGTTTTTCGCCGCGTGTTACTGACCAACGCCAATAGCTCTCAAAGTGCCTATGCGTTGGATGCGAATATCGCGATGCCAATACCGGCGGCAACCGGCAGCGTGAACGGCATGCTGAGCACCTATGTAATCGATGGAACGCAAGTGTCCTTGTTTGCGGCGCCGTATCCCAGCGGTGCGCTCAATACGGCGGCACTCGTTCGTCGCGACGTGAGTCAGGCTTACCAGACTGACGGCGGTAGTTGGTTCTGGAGCGCACCATGAGTATTGATTACGGTATCGAATGGGCGTACGGCGAGTTTCGCATTGCACGACTGAAAGCGAACAAGGTTGTCGAAAGCTGGAAGTCACCGAGCCCGGTTACCGATCTGACCAGTCTGAGTGCGGCCATGCAGGAGGCCTGTCACCACCTGGATATCAGTCGTGGTGGCTCGGTCGCCATCGCCTACGAGGACGATCTGCATACCCATGAGTTTCTCGAGCTGCCGCCATTGTCTGGCAAGGACCTGCGAAAATTCCTGGCACGCCATGTTGAACAGGACAAACCGTTCGAAGACCCCGCCACATTTCGCTATCACGGCGTGTCTCACGGTGAAAACAAACAGGACGGTGTGCTGCTGCATTTGATGCCGCTGTATATCGTTGAGGCGGTCATTCGTATCTGTGAGGATTTCTATCTCACGCCGAAATTGCTGGTGCCTCTGACCGAGATCATGTCTGAATACGTGCGGGGAATGACGCGCACGGACGACGATTCACTTCTTCTCATCGCTCTGTTTGACGATCGGACGCAAATGGTTGTGTCCAGCGCGCGCGGCGATATTCTATTTGTTCGCGAACTTTCCTATCCGTGGAATGTGGGCAATGAGACGCGCCTGGCGACGGATATCAACCGCACGATCGGCTACGTTAAGCAGCGTATTGGCGTCAAGGTCAGCGGCGCCTGGTTGATTGGCGAATTGGCGACATCGGCGCAGCCGACGTTGGCCGGCGTCATCGAGACGTCGCTTACTCAGGATTCTGTTGCTGCGATCCCCGAGTTCTGGATGACTCAGGTCGCGGCTCTGCCGTTGCGTCTTGAGAGTAACTTCATCCCGACGTTGGCACGCAGTTCAATCTCTTACAAAACGTTTATGCGTACGGCGGTCGCCATGTGTGCCGTGACGACCGTGGTTGCGATCGCGCTGGCGGGTTTCGTGGAGTACAGCATCGCATCGCACGTGCGTGATCGCTCCACTATTACCCAAGAGATAGAAACGATGCGCGAAGAGTTGCAGCGCAAGAATTCCCAAATCGATTCCATGAAGGCGCAAAAGTCGACGTTGGATCTACTCAACGTCGACGCGTTCAACCTGCCTGCGCTGTTTCTAAGTCATCTTGGCGAACTGGTACCACCTGATTTGGTGCTCACCGAGGCTACCGTCATGCGCATTGAGGAAGGCTGGGAAATTGCACTGTCCGGATCCGCAACGCTCACCATGGGGCAATTGGCCCCGGAGTTGATCACGATGCAGGCTGGCCTGACGGGTGACCCCTGGCATACGAATATTACGGTCTCGTGGGAGGAGGCGTGGATGCGCCAACTTGACGTCGGTTCGGCGACGAATGATGGCGAGATTGGCTTCGAAATCAAAGGTCGCTTGCAGTGATTCGCCCGCATGGTCTGAATGCCGACTCGGCCCTCGTTCTCGAGGAAGATGTGCGCCTGACAGATGGTCAGAGGGAGCAGCGTCTGGCGCTGACCGACAAGGGGCCGTGGACGGATTTGCAGCCGGCTGCAGACCAAAGCAACTACGAACGTCGCGACAGCGAGCGCGATGACCTGCCGAAAATGGCGTATCGCTTGAGTCTGCAAAAGCGAATCAACGAGCTGGTCCGACGTCTAACAAAGTCGCGTATATGGCAAGTTGCTTTCGTCAGCCTTTTCGCCTCGAGTATTGCGCTCATATGGTTTACGGCCGAACATAGAATCATCCTCATTGATGGCGTGTATGCAGATTTGGCAACGCGTGGCCAGCTTGAGACCGAACTGCTCAACAAGAATCGCGAATGGTCGCAGGAGCGCATGCAGGCTCTCAATGACAGCGTGCTCAGCGCAGACCGTCGCCGCGTATTTCTCGATTACTCAACGCTGGCTGGTTGGCTCGCCGCGGAACGCGATGTCGCCGGTTCCATGGGTCTGACGTTTACCTACTCGCTTTCCAAAACCAAAACCTCCCGTATGGCGCATGTGGATGAAGTGGCTGTATTGATTGGAATACAGGTGCCCGACACGCACGATGCCGCGGCCTATTCCGATTTGATGCGCTTCTTGCGCGAAATGATTAAGACGCCCTGGTACGTAGAGATCGTCGACGCCTCGATTATCAGTAGTGGTCGTGGTGCGAAAGAGTTGACGGCTGAGCTTCGCATTTGGGTGCACGACGAGGTGAATGCAGATGACTAAGTGGCTCGGAGACAAACGCGTTGTTGGCGGGTTGGCGTTGTTGGCCTGCTTGTTTGTTTACTCGCGGGTGGTGGTGCCACTGCTGCCCCAAACCTACGATGAGACGGCGCCGGATGACGTTTTCGAAGAGGACGCGCTGGTCGACGATTCGGATGTGGGTGCGCCGAGCCTCAAACTGGCAACGGCAAGATACGATCTGCGCAATATTGATATCTCAATGTTGTTCTTTAACGAACACCCCAAGCGGGATCCCTTTGTCATTTCTTCAACGTCCGCGGCACCGCTGGCGGAGGTGCAGGTCAAGCCGGACGAAAAAACCAGCAAGCGCGCGACCGTATCGACGCTGACACTGCCAACCTTGGTTGCGGTTATCCAGTCGGACGATCGCACGGCGGCGGTTATTGGTGATCAAATCGTCGCGGTGGGTGATCGTGTCGGAAAATTCAGCGTGCAGGAAATTCAACGGGACCGCGTCATCTTGGCGGTCGCCGCAACCAATAGAACTTACGAACTAGGCATAACCCCATGAATACAACACAACATCGGATGGTAGCGGCAGTCGCCGTGGCCCTTCTCTATGGTTGCGGCAGCACACCGCGCGAGCCGATATCGATTGAAGACGCTCAAGCCGTTAGAGACGAGATGCGTGTCGGGCCGCCGCTAGGTGGGGATATGCGTCTGGCCAGGTCGATTGAAGGCGGTGCCCATGCGGTGGCTCTGCCGGTAAGAACTTACAGCTTTGTGGCCGAGAATTTGCCGCTGGCCAAAGCATGCAAATTATTCGGTCAGTCTTATTTGCTCAACATGGTCGTCGATTCGGACATCACTGGCAATGTCAGTGTCGATCTCCACGATTTGCCCTTTGCCGACATCATGGAATCATTGCTTAGCGCCAACGGTTACTACTGGGAGCGGCGCGGTAACGTTGTGTATGTAAAGGCCTGGCAAACGCGATCTTTTTCTATCGACTACATACGCCTGGTACGTAGTGGTTCGGGTTCGAGTCAGGCGCAGGTGAGTTCCAGTG
>CAYGSQ010000288.1:0-1057 GCA_964352435.1 uncultured Gammaproteobacteria bacterium
CATCCGGGTGTGGACTATCAGGGCTTGCTGCGCGCCGCGATCAAGCTGGTGGCCAGCGGGGGGCATCGTGGGCAGGGCGGCAGCACCATAACGATGCAGCTTGCGCGTAATCTGTTCCTGATCCCGGATAAAACGTATCGGCGCAAATTTCAGGAGATTTTTCTTTCGCTCAAAATGGAGCGCGAATCGACCAAAGAAGAAATCCTTGCGCTCTACCTGAACAAGATTTTCCTTGGCCAGCGCGCCTATGGCGTGGCGGCGGCCGCTGAAGTCTATTTTGGCAAGACGTTGGACGAATTGACGTTGGGTGAGATCGCCACCATCGCAGGCCTGCCCCAAAGCCCGTCGCGTTATAACCCGGTGCGCAGTGCCGAGCGCGCGACTGGCCAGCGTGCGTATGTGCTGCGGCGCATGCTCGAGTTGGGTCATATCACGCCGGCCGAGCATGACGTAGCCGCCTCGGAGCCTATGATTGCGACCCTGCATGCCACGACGGTGGCAGTCAAAGCGCCCTATGTGGCGGAAATGGTCCGTGCTGACATTGAAAGACGTCTTGGCCGGGAAGCCATTAATGAGGGGTATCGAGTCATTACCTCGATTGACAGTACGCTGCAAAAAGCGGCCGTTGATGCGCTGCGCTACAACCTCCACGCCTATGATCGTCGTCACGGCTACCGCGGTCCTGTGGGGCATATTGACGACGTGACCTCGCCCGATGCGCAGGCGGCGCTCGAGGATGTGCCACGCATTGCCGATTTGGTGCCCGCGCTGGTCCGCGAGGTGACGCCGGAACAGGCGACGCTCGCCCTGACAGACGGCGATAATGTGGTCCTCGACGTCCCGGCGCTGGCCTGGGCTCGGCGCTATATAAATGACGACACCCGCGGCGACGAGATCACGCAGGCGGACCAGGTTCTCGCGGTCGGCGATCTGGTCTACATTCACCAACGGGCCAACGATGAAGGCCTCGTTGCCTGGACGCTGGCGCAACTGCCCGGTGTCCAGGGCGCAATGGTGTCGCTCGACCCGTATGACGGCGCCGTGTCAGCGTTGACCG
>CAYGSQ010000288.1:1067-5297 GCA_964352435.1 uncultured Gammaproteobacteria bacterium
GTGCAGGCGCGGCGGCAACCGGGATCGGCGTTCAAGCCGTTTGTGTACTCGGCCGCGCTGGAAAGTGGGCTAACACCGGCGACCGTGATTAATGACGCCCCGATCGTGTTTGCGGATGCGGCGCTGGACGATACCTGGCGGCCCAAGAACTATGGTGGCGTGTTTGGGGGCCCAACCCGCCTGCGTGAGGCGTTAGTGCGATCGCGCAATCTGGTGTCGATCCGTCTGCTCAATCAGGTTGGCATCGGCTTTACGATCAACCATTTGGAACAATTTGGCTTCAACGCTGACGAGTTGCCGCGCGATTTGTCGCTGGCTCTGGGCAGCGCGACCGTCACCCCGCTGGAGCTGGCCAATGCCTACACCGTGTTCGCGAACGGTGGCTATGACGTCGAGCCCTATTTCATCGACCGAATCGAAGATGCGGATGGCAATGCCGTGTTCCGGGCCGAGCCGGTGTCGGTCTGCCATGACTGCGTTGAGCTCGATGCGCTTGAGCCTGACGAGGACAGCACCTGCAACAAGGTGGCCGATATTGTGCGCGACCGTCCGGCAACGCGCGTGTTGTCGCCGCAAAATGCCTATTTGATGACCGACATGATGCACGACGTTGTGACCCGCGGTACCGGCGCCAAGAGCAATGTGCTCGGTCGCGGGGATCTGGCGGGCAAGACCGGGACCACCAACGATCTGCGGGACGCCTGGTTCGCGGGGTTCAATCGCTCGCTGGTCGGGGTGACCTGGGTAGGCTTTGACAAGGAACGGTCGCTGGGCCGGGGCGAGGCGGGTGCTTCGACGGCCTTGCCAGGCTGGATCAACTATATGCGGGTCGCGCTCAACGGTGTTGCGGAGCAGGTGCCGGCGAAACCCGAGGGTTTGGTGACTGTACGGATTTCGCGTGACAGTGGTTTGCTGGCCTCTGCCGGTGCGAGCGATGCCATCTTTGAGACGTTCAGGCAGGACAACGTGCCGACCCGCGCTGCTTTCGAGCTGGAGTTTGGTGGTCAGGACGAAGACGTCGAGTACGACCCCGGCGAAATTTTTTAGTCACCGTCTTAAGTCACATTAATATGCCTAAGAAAAACGGGTCTTCCCGAGCACTGCGATTGCGCGTTGCCTATGAGGCGGCGCGTCTGATGGCTGATCACGGCATCAACGATTATTACCTGGCCAAAACCAAAGCGGCGGCGAGCCTGG
Source organism: uncultured Gammaproteobacteria bacterium (assembly GCA_964352435.1). Classification (GTDB taxonomy): domain Bacteria; phylum Pseudomonadota; class Gammaproteobacteria; order Steroidobacterales; family JBCCMA01; genus JBCCMA01. The sequence goes on from CAYGSQ010000288.1 coordinate 2,265, forward strand.
GCGTCGTAGATCGCGGAGCGTTGCCCAACAATCGGGAGATTGAGGCGGCGTTGCAGGAAACCGTACGCCTGTTCGACGGCGATGAGCACGCGCAGCGCCTGGCGCGGATGCGAGATTGCGGGGTTGCCGTGATGCAGGCTCTGTCCGAGTTTTCGCCGCGCGCGGTTGGGGCGGTGGTCAGCGGCGCGTTGGGCGCGAACAGCGATCTGGAACTTCATTTGTTCAGCGAGCCGGCCGAGATGGTTGCGATGTCCTTGCTGGAGTCGGCGCCCGACATGATTGTCGCTCAAACACGCGCGCGTTTCGACCGCGAGCGGGTAGAGATCTACCCGGCGTATCGTTTTGACGTGGATGGTGTGACGGTGGATGTCACCGTATTTCCGCTGGACGGGCAGCGCCAGGCGCCGCTGAGCCCTGTGACAGGGCGGCCCATGAAACGCCTGACGGCGCGGGCATTAAGCGCCCTCGACGATGTCGCCGAGGGTACCTGAGACAGAGCCTACTTGGCGCCGCCGTATTTCTTGCGGAACTTGTCGACCCGACCACCGGTGTCCAGAATTTTCTGCTGGCCAGTGTAGAACGGGTGGCACTTGGAGCACACTTCGATGCCAAGATCGTCGCTCAGCGTTGAGCGCGTCTGGAACGCATTACCGCAACTGCAGGTAACGTTCACTTCTTTGTACTCCGGATGAATTTCGGTTTTCATGACGTAACGTCTCCTAAAATTTTCCTCTGCTTTGCGGACCGACGGTTGCCGCCCGCAGCTCAAGGGCCGCGCAATATAGCGTGAAAGACTGCGCTAAACAACACACGTGGAAATGGCCTGCAAAAGTGTGATGCAGGTCTCACTTGGTGGGGTTTTGGCTCAAGGATTTCGACTATCTATGTGTAATTCAACGGTTTTCACGGTTATGCACAAAAATTGTGGATAAGTCTGTGTATGACTTGCCATGTGACAGTTTTTTTACCTAAAAAAATAGCGTTGCGGTTAAATTGGCGAAAAAGACAACATTTTCGAGAAAAGCAAATATAAACAATAAATTGCGAGCACTAATTATTGTTTGATGGCAACAAGTAACGGTTAGTTGACTCTTTTTGCCGGCTCCAAAATTACGATGTGCATAAACGCAGTCTCATTTGGCAAGAATCGACGTCGACGTGAGCTAAGTCATTGATTGTTTGCTTCGTCATGAAGGAAAATAGCTTGCAAATCATTCAAAAAGCGCCAACCTAGATTCGTTTTACAATAACGGCCCGTTTCCGACCGGCTAAGCAATCCCCGCGTTACCGCCCGTTCCGCGGCGGGTTTGAGAACAGCAGCTGGCGCCAACGTAGCGTTGGCAAAGCCCTCGAGCGTCAATTCGTCGTGGCGCAGGCGCAAAATATTCAGCGGATACTCGAAATGCAGTGCCGTTTCTGACACCACGTTGCTTGTGCGGATGTTCGCGTGCTGGCCCTGCGCCGCCATGTAGGCGCGTGGGTGCCGTGTTTTGGTCGTGCGAATGACCGTGCGGGTGTCCGTATGGGTCAGTTTGCCGTGGGCGCCGGCGCCAACGCCGACGTAGTCGCCGAAGCGCCAGTAGTTCAGGTTGTGGCGTGCCTCCTGTCCCCTGGGTGCAAACGCCGAGACCTCGTAGTGATCGAAGCCGGCCTCGGCCAGGCGCTGGCCGCAGGCCTCCTGCATCGAGAACGCCGTGTCCTGATCCGGCAGCGCCGGTGGCTGGTGGTGAAACAGCGTGTTCGGCTCCAGCGTCAGCTGGTAGTGCGACAGGTGCGCCGGGCCAAGTGCCAGCGCTTGGGTCAGGTCGTCGAGCGCGTCCTCAAGTGCTTGTTGCGGCAGCGCATACATGAGATCGAGATTAAAGTTGTCCAGGCCCGCCTTGGTCAGTGCGCGCACGGCGTCGACGGTTTCATTTGCGCTGTGGACGCGGCCGAGTCGCTTGAGCGATGCATCGTTGAAACTCTGTGCCCCGAGCGAGATACGGTTGATGCCGGCGCCACGCAGATCGTCGAACGAACCGTATTCGATCGCGCCCGGGTTGGCCTCCAGCGTGATTTCGCACCCCTCGCTCAGTCCAAAGTGCCTGGCAGCGCGATCGATAATGCGGCCGATGGCCCCGGCGCTGAACAGGCTGGGCGTGCCGCCACCGAAAAACATACTGGTCACCGGCCGCGCAAAGTGACCCGTACGAGCGACTTCATATTCGGCGTCCAGATCATTCAATAGCGCCGCGACATAGGCATCTTCTGGTAGCGCGTCAGAGCCGATGGCGTGGCTGTTGAAGTCGCAGTAAGGGCATTTGCTGATGCACCAGGGCAGGTGCACGTAAAGCCCCAGATTGTTGGAGTTATGGACCAAGAAACGCGGGCAATTCGCGGGCTAGTGCATGCAATGCCTGCGCGCGATGGCTTACGCGATTTTTCAGAGCGCGCGGCAGTTCGGCTGAATGCAGCGTCATACCCTGCGGGATAAAAACAGGATCGTAACCAAAGCCCTGGTCGCCACGGCGGGTGAGTGACACGTGGCCTTCCCAGCAGCCCTGGCATATGAGAGGGGCTGGGTCGTCCGCGTGACGCAGCACGACCATGACGCAGCGAAAACGCGCGCTGCGCAGATCGCCATGTACGTCGGTCATTGCAGCCATCAGCTTGTCGACGTTGTCCGCGTCGCTGGCGTCGACGCCCGCATAGCGCGCTGAGTAGATGCCGGGCTGACCGTTTAGTGCATCGACTTCAATGCCCGAATCATCGGCCAGGGCGGCGACCCCGGCAACGCCCGCCGCATAACGCGCCTTGAGCAACGCGTTTTCCACAAACGTTGCCCCCGTTTCCTCGACGCTTGCCATGTCGAGCGCCGCGTCGGTGACCAGTTCAATGCCCGGTTCGCGCAGAATCTCGCCGATTTCGCGCATTTTGCCCGCATTGCCGGTAGCCACAATGAGTCTGGGCCGTTCAGGCATCGGTCGCTGCTTCCTGTGCGGCGCCGATTACCTTGCTGCCTTCAAATGCCAGATCGAGCAGTCGATCCAGTTC
>CAYGSQ010000289.1:0-5287 GCA_964352435.1 uncultured Gammaproteobacteria bacterium
GCACCGAGTATCTGGTGTCCGGGCTGGTCAGTGAAGGACGCAAGCGCGGCCTGAGCTTCAATCGTATTGCGCAACTTCTGAGCACCAATCCTGCACAGCGCTATGGCCTTACACGTAAAGGTGATCTTGCGCCGGGTTTCGACGCGGACATCGTACTGCTTGATCCCAATGAGACCTTTACCGTGCGCGCCGACCAGTCGCCCTCCTCGCAAGGCTATACGCCATTCGAGGGGCAGGAACTCACGGGCCGTATTAAGTCGACCTTCCTGCGCGGGCAAATCGTGTACGACAATGGTGAGATGATCGGTCCTGCGCGCGGTAAGTATTTAAAACGGCCCTACTAACCCGCACTATTCATCAGGCATCGCGACGAGAGCATGGAGATGCCCCACTCGGTCCGCACGCATGTGATCCCCACCTTGGCTTTGCCGCACGGCTTGGCTACTGTAGACACTAACGCTTTCTACCGATTAACGCGGAGACTCCCATGCCAAAGCAGATCGTATTTCATGAGACCGGCGGCGCTGACGTTCTCAAGATTGAAGAACAGCCAGATCGCATGCCCGGCGAAGGCGAGGTCCGCATTCGTGTCGCTGCCATCGGGCTCAATCGGGCAGAAATCATGTTCCGCATGGGCATGTACCTGGAACAGCCCAAATTTCCCTCGCGCATCGGTTACGAAGCGGCGGGCGTCGTGGACGAAATTGGCACGGGCGTCACCGGCCTGAACGTCGGCGACCGGGTCAGCACCATTCCCGCCTTTTCCATGGTGGACTATGGCGTCTATGGCGAGACCGCGATCGTTCCGGCGCACGCGGTGGCCCCCTATCCTGAATCACTGTCGGCCGCAGAAGGCACCTCGATCTGGATGCAATACCTGACCGCCTACGGGGCGCTCGTTCAATACAGTCAGATCAAGGCCGGCGAGTTTGTCCTGATCACGGCCGCCAGCAGCAGTGTTGGCATCGCGTCCATTCAAATTGCAAAGCAAGCGGGCGCAACCGCGATTGCGACCACGCGCGGTCACAGCAAAGTACAGGCTTTGCGTGACGCCGGCGCCGACCACGTCATTGTGACCGATGACGAAAATCTGGTTGAGCGCGTGATGACGATCACCGGCGGCCAGGGAGCGGACGTCGTTTTCGACCCCGTTGCAGGCCCGATGCTCGACGCGCTGGCGCAAGCGACCAAACCCGGCCGCACCGTATTTGTGTACGGCGCGCTGTCACGCGACCCAACGCCGTTTCCTTTGATGCCTGCACTCGGGCGCGGTTTGTCGATTCGCGGCTACACGCTATTCGAGGTGACCAGCCGGCCGGAGACCATGGCAACCGCCAAAAAGTTTATTTACGACGGCCTCGCCAGCGGTGCATTCAAACCGATGGTCGCCAAAACGTTCAAGCTTGATGACATTGCTGATGCCCAGCGCTATATGGAATCGAATGAACAAATTGGCAAGATTGTCGTTCTGACCTGACGGGCCGCGCGCTTGTACAACATCAAGTGGCTGGCTGTCGTCGCCCAGCGCGGGCTGGCCGATTTGGTGCCCGCGATTCGTCAGGCGTTCAATCATAACCCGGACGACGACCGGCTTGATCTGGTGTACGGCGCGCGCCCGCGGCGCAACATCATACTCATCACGATTGCCGGGTTGGTTATGGGCCCCGTGATCAGCGCCGTGGCACCGATGCTCCCCGCGGGCAATACCATCAATTGGTCCGCGGTCGTCCTCGCAGCGGCCTTCGCATTGTTGATTCGGCGCTATTTGTTTGACAGCGAGCAAGCCAACGAAACAGATTTCCCATGGTTGGCCGCATCGACCGCACCCGCCATATTTTTGCTCATGGCCGGTACCTTCTTTCAGTCATTAAGCACAACGCCAGAAGACCCCCAAACGGCCACGTGGCTAGGTACCACGCTCATCGCACTGACCGCCGCACTGGGCGTCGCCGCAGCGTTCACCATTTCATTGGCGGCGCTTTGTTTCAGCCGCAAGTGGGCCAATGCGTTGGTCAAACTGGCGGTACAACTCATCGTCTTCCGGATTATGGTATTTATTACGACACTGATCATGCTGGAAATCGGGGTGATCGGCCCGATCGTAAAGGCGATACTTGGCAGCATATTCTCGTTTCGCTTACCGCAATGGGTTGCACAACTGCTGGATCAAATCAGTTACGCGGGCCTCATTGGCATTGTGTACCTCGCCGTGATTGGCGCGACCTGGACGGTGTGCCGTGAACGCTTCGGTACACTGCTGGTTGAGGGCGACGTCAACATCGTGGAAACGGTCGCCTTGATGGCGAAGGACCCGGCTCAGGTCGAAAAGAAAGAAGCGAAGAAGCGCGCCAAAGCAGAAGCCAAAGCACTGAAAAAAGCGCGGAAGGAGTCGAAAAAATGACCGCCACACACAAATACGACCGCGATCTTGAACGCAATCGCGCCAACCACGTGCCGCTTTCGCCGCTGAGTTTTTTGCGTCGTGCGGCGCAGGTCTTCCCGACCAGAACCGCTTTAGTTCACGGCGCTTTAAAACAGGACTGGCGCACGACGTACCAACGTAGTCGCCAACTCGCCAGCGCGCTGTCACAACGCGGAATAGGCGCGGGCGATACGGTCGCGGTGATGGCGCCCAACATACCGGCGCTCTATGAAGCGCACTTTGGCGTGCCGCTTTGCGGCGCCGTGCTCAACGCGCTCAACATACGACTCGACGCAGCCAATATCGCGTTTATTCTCGAGCACGCAGAAGCCAAAGTCCTCATCACCGATCGCGAATTCTCGCCAGTGATTCGTGACGCATTGGCACAGCTCGACACACCGCCGCTCGTCATCGACATTGACGACGCACTGGCGACGTCGGGTGAGCTTATCGGCGCGATGAATTACGAGCAGCTATTGGCGAGTGGCAGCGTAGACTATGCGTACACGTTACCCGACGACGAATGGAACGCGATCTCGCTCAACTACACATCGGGCACCACGGGCAACCCAAAGGGCGTGGTTTACCATCACCGCGGCGCGTATCTAAATGCCATTGGCAATCAGATGGCGTGGGCCATGCCCAAACATCCGACCTACCTTTGGACGCTGCCGATGTTTCATTGCAACGGCTGGTGTTTCCCGTGGACGATTGCGGCGCTGGGCGGCACCAACGTGTGTTTGCGCAAAGTGGAACCCGAGGCCGTCTTCAATGCTATTGAACAGCTTGGCGTTACCCACCTGTGTGGCGCCCCAATAGTTATGGGCATGCTGGTCAATAGTCCCTTAGTGGAGGACCTGGTCCTGCCCGGCGACGTGAAAATGATGACCGCCGGCGCGGCGCCGCCTGCGGAAATTTTGCGACGTATGGAACAACTCGGAATTGACGTCACCCATGTCTACGGCCTGACCGAAGTGTATGGACCGTGCACGGTGTGCGAATGGCAAAGCGAATGGGATCCGCTGGACGACGCGCAGCGCGCACAGAAAAAAGCGCGTCAGGGCGTCGCCTACGTGACCCAGGAAGACTTCTTCGTCGCCCACCCCGACACACTGGCACCCGTGCCGCACGATGGTGAAACCATGGGCGAGCTGATGTTTCGCGGTAACACGACAATGAAGGGCTATTTGAAAAACCCGGATGCAACCCGCGAGTGTTTTGACGGCGGCGTGTTTCGCACGGGCGACCTCGGCGTCACTCACCCGGACGGCTACATCGAGATTCGCGACCGCTCCAAAGACATCATCATTTCGGGTGGCGAGAATATTTCGTCCATTGAGGTTGAAGATGCGCTGTACCGCCATGCGGCGGTTGCCGAAGCGGCCGTCGTCGCACGGCCTGACGATCATTGGGGTGAGACGCCCTGCGCGTTCGTCGCAGTGCGCAGCGGATACACCGTCAGTGAGCAGGAAATTATCGAGCACTGCCAGACGCTGCTCGCAAAATACAAGTGCCCGCGTACGGTCGTATTTACCGAACTGCCAAAAACCTCAACCGGCAAAATTCAAAAATTTGTGCTCCGTGAAAAAGCGAAAACACTATGACTGACAAAACCGCAATCGTAACCGGCGCCAGCCGCGGCATTGGACGTGCCTGCGCCATTGGTTTGGCGTCACTTGGCTATCGTGTTGCGCTGGTCGCGCGCGATTTTCATGCGCTCGATGCGGTGCGCGACGAAATCGCGCAGCTTGAAGGTAGCGCAGATACAACCGTGCACGTGGTGGACGTGACCGATGATGGTCAAATCAACCAGTTGATCGGCGACCTGACACGCCAGTTTGGCCACGTGAACGTGTTCGTTAACAACGCCGGCATCGACGCTGAAGGCACCCTCGCGCTCGACACGGCGACTTTTGATCGCGTCCTTGATACCAATTTGCGTGCACCATTCCTGTTTCTGCAACGCGTTATTCCACTGATGGCAGACGCGGATAACCCCTATGTGTTCAACATCGCTTCACGGGCCGGCAAAGTCGGCTTTGCGGGTAGCGGCGTCTACGTGGCGTCCAAGTTTGCACTGGTCGGACTGAATGAATCGCTCTATCGCGAATTTGCCGACTCACCGATACGCGTAACGGCAATTTGCCCGGGCTGGGTTAACACCGACATGGCCGACTCGCCACGCTGCCCCGTGCCGCCCGACGATCGCATCCAGGTTGAGGACATTTTCAGCACCCTCGAATGGCTGCTGTCGTTGTCGCCCAAAGTCTGCGTGCGCGATGTCATGATCGAATGCAAAGGCAGCATCGCATAGGACGACACTGCCAGGATCAAGTATGCGTTAGGTCGCGAACTGCTCACGCAGCTCGCGCTTTTGCACCTTGCCGGTGGCGGTATGGGGCAACGCCTCAACGAACACAACGTCATCCGGCATCCACCACTTGGCAATTTTTCCGTCCAAAAAGGCGAGGACCGCATGCTTGTCGACGTCTGAATCGGCGGTGCGCACAATGATCAGTAGCGGACGTTCACCCCACTTGTCGTGCGCCATGCCAATGACGGCCGCCTCGGCGACACCGGGGCAGCCAACGGCCACGTTCTCAATCTCGATCGACGAGATCCACTCACCACCGGACTTGATGACGTCCTTCGCCCGGTCGGTGACCTGCATGTACCCCAGGGGGTCGATGGTGGCCACATCGCCAGTATCAAACCAACCATCGGCATCCAGCGCCGACTCATCGGCGCGGTAGTAGCTGGCGGATATTGCGGGCCCGCGCACCATCAGATTCCCAAACGACTTGCCGTCGCGCGGCAACGACTTGCCCGCTTCATCGATGATCTTCATTTCAACCAGGTACGGTG
>CAYGSQ010000290.1:0-5275 GCA_964352435.1 uncultured Gammaproteobacteria bacterium
ATGTAATGGTCTCCGTGTCGGGTTGTACGAATCGGAGTATATACACAAAAAGCAAAAATTCCAGCAACTTACAAAAAAGTTGACGCGAGGGTGACAATTTGCATCACGCACATTACCCGAGTCGGTTGTGGTCATCACAAAAAAGTGTGACGCAGTTCATACTCGTGCAACAGAAAAACACAAAACAAAAACGCTAAAAAAGCAGCGTAAAACAAGCCTATTTCGCTTCCAACGTTTCAATAAACGCCCATTCTTGTGTACTAACCGGCATAACCGATAGTCGATTGCCGCGACGGAGTAACGGAAAGCTTTGCAGTGACGTTTCGTGGTGTTCACGCAACGTTTTTAGTGTGATGGTTTCCGAAAATTTGCGCACGAAGGCGATATCGACCATAAACCAACGCGGATTGTCCGGGTCACTTTTGGGGTCGTAGTGTTTGTCTTTGGGGTCAAACGCGGTGTGGTCGGGATAGCTTTGCTTTGTGATGCGGGCGATACCTACGATGCCGGGCACTTTGCAGTTCGAATGGTAGTAGAACACTTGATCACCGCGTTTCATGTCGTCGCGCATCATGTTGCGGGCCTGATAATTACGAACTCCGTCCCAACACGTCGTTTTACGCGGTGCTTTTTTAAGGTCATCGATCGAAAATTCGTCCGGTTCGGACTTCATTAGCCAATAATTCACGTACATGGGCTCCAATTTTGGTAAAAAGTCAGGATTCGTGGCTCGGCGGCATCGTATCGTGAATCACCACATCCATGGGAATGTCCCAGGGTTCGCTCTCTAAAAAATCGCATCGCTGCACGCTAAATGCTGCGCCAACGACAAAAGGACGTCGCCAACGACTAACACGGCGGGTCGCCAGAGCCTTGTCGTAGTAACCGCCGCCTTGACCCAGTCGGTTGCCCGCCGAATCAAAGCCGAGCAGCGGCACTATAATAAGGTCTATCTGACGCACGGGTACCGGTGTGCTGCGGACATCCGGTTCTGCAATACCGTAAGGGCCGGGAATCATAAGTGTATGAGCGGGCGCGTCCACGAAATGCATGCGTGCGCCGCGAACGCGGGGTAGCAGTACGCGTTTGCCCTGCGCGCGGGCGCTGTGGATCAACGGCCACAGGTCGAGCTCGCTGGCGCACGCGCAATACAACGCGAGGCTTTGGGCCCGGCGATAGACCGCAAGGCGAGATACTTGTTTGAGGATGTCGGCGCTGGCCGCGCGACGGGCCTTCGGCGTGAGCGCGGCGCGCTTGTTGCGCAGCGTGCGTCGCAGTGCCTGGCGATCGCCGCTCATGGGAGCCGCGTGCCGGAAAAAGTGGGTGCCACCGCATGTACCGGTTCAGCCATTGCTCTCGAACCAGAGCAATAGGTGGGGCCAACCGCGTCGCCGCAGGCTTTCCGACTAGCGGACATGCTCAGTAGCGTCAGCAGGCAACGGCCCCGAGATAGATATTTAGGGTCGAGAGGATCCCAGCCGATATCGAATACCGCAGGAAGCACCTGATACCGATAATAGGGGCGGGTGAGCGGCAACGCAATGTGCCTGCGTCACAGTTCCAGTTGTTGGCCAGCCTCGAGCGCACTTTCGACTTTTTCGCGCAGAATGCGCACTCGGTCGCCCAGCTTGTCATCCACTTTGTCGTCGCTGTTCTTGGCGCCGATTAGTTCGTGGGAGATGTTGAGTGCCGCCATTACAGCAATGCGATCAAGGCCAATAATTTTGCCGCTGTCGCGAATCTCGCGCATGCGCGTGTTGAGTAACTCGGCGCAACGCATCAGGTCGTCGCGCTCGTCGTCGGGACACGCTACCTGGTATTCCTTATCAAGGATGCGAACACTAACGGGGGATACGGTACCGCTCATGCGCCGGTCTCCATTGCTTTGAGGCGCGTGATCATGCCTTCAACACGGGCACGCACCTGCTCGTTTTTTTGTAGCAGGTTGGCGCGCTCGCCAATGAGGGCTTCCTGACGATGGCGGAGCGAACGGTTTTCTTCCTTGAGTTGTCCGCAGGTTGTCACCAATTCGTTAAGGCGACTCTCAAGCTTTTTGAGTTCAAGCTCAAATAGTTGTTTTGGGGTCTCGGCGTTCATGGCTTCGCAGTCTAAAGTGGGGCTGATCGGTGGTCAATTTAACCGCAGATGCGCCGGGTCAGGCAAGCCCGCCGGTGCTAGAATGTGGCCGTAATCCTGTATCAAAGGCCCGAGTTTATGTCTGATCACATGGCTGCCCACCTGCTGGTTTCCGCAGAAGGGCACGATGGCGCGGCTTCCCATCAGGGTGGCTACTTCGCAATGGCGAGTGCCAGCCCGGTGGATGCCACCGATCGCTGGGTCGATAGCGTGCTCGAAAACTGGCCCGCCGATTTGCGCCACGAAGAGCATCGGTCGACGCTTGCCGACGCTGCGGCCGTTTGGTCCAAACAGCTCAGTGAGGGCCAGTTGGCCTTTGGTCTTATTCTGGCGGGCGATGACGCCACGCTCGATGAGCGCACCGACACATTGGCGCAGTGGTGCCAGGGATACCTGGTCGGATTAGCGATGGCCGGCGTCAAGGATCACACCAAGTTGCCCGGCGATGTGCCGGAGTTCATTAAAGACGTGCTGCAGATCAGTCAGGTGGTCGCGCAGGCTGAAGAAAATGAAGACGAAGAGGCGTTCTACGAACTGTGTGAATACATTCGCGTAGGCGTGCAGCTGGTATTCGATGAGCTGCTGCCGATTCGCGATCCCAAGTCGGAGCAGATCCATTGATCCAGCCAGCTGAATTCGCCCGCCGCAGACGGTTGCTCATGAAAATAATGGGCGAAGGCACCGTGGCTATTTTGCCCGGTGCCCCGGAGCGTCCGCGCAACCGCGATGTGGTCTATCCGTATCGACAGGACAGCGATTTTTTCTATTTGACCGGCTTTAGCGAGCCGTCCAGCGTCGCGGTGCTGGTGCCGGGACGCCCGAACGGCGAGTTCATTCTGTTTTGCCGCGACCGCGACCCCGAACGCGAGACCTGGGACGGGCGCCGCGCAGGGCAAGAGGGCGCGGTCGAGCGGTTCGGCGCCGATGATGCCTTTGGTATCGATGACATTGACGATATTTTGCCCGGGCTGATGGAGCACGGTGAGCGCGTGTTTTATACGATGGGCATTCACCCCGAGTTCGATCAGCGCATGATTGGCTGGATGAACACGCTGCGCGCGCGCGGGCAGGGCAGCGATCGACAGGCGCCACAGGAAATTGTCGCGCTCGATCACCTGTTGCACGACATGCGTCTGTTCAAAAGCCGTAGCGAGCTGGTGACCATGCGCCAGGCGGCCAAAATCGCCACGGCTGCGCACGAGCGCGGTATGCGCGCGTGCCGCCCGGGGCTAAATGAAGGCGCGATTGAAGCGGAACATATATATGAGTTTCGCCGCAATGGTGCGACCTGGTCTTATCCGCCCATCGTTGGCGGCGGTGAAAACGCCTGCATCCTGCACTACACCGAAAACAACATGGATCTGAATGACGGCGACCTGGTGCTGGTGGACGCGGGCTGCGAGCTGGACTACTACGCGTCAGATATTACCCGCACGTTTCCGGTCAACGGCCGCTTCAGCGACGCCCAGCGCACCATCTACAACATCGTGCTCGATGCGCAATACGCGTCCATCGAAGCGGTCAAATGTGGCAATCACTGGGACGAGCCCCATGTGGCAGCCGTGCGCGAGCTGACGAAGGGGCTGTTAAAAGTCGGTTTGCTCGAGGGCACACTCAAATCGTGTCTGGCCGACGAATCGTACAAACGCTTTTATATGCACCGCACATCGCACTGGCTGGGTATGGACGTGCATGACGTGGGCGACTATCGGGTCGGCGACGCGTGGCGCGAGCTTGAGCCGGGCATGGTGCTGACGATCGAGCCTGGCATCTATATTCCACCTAAAATGAAAGGTGTCGCGCGCAAGTGGTGGGGCATCGGCGTGCGCATCGAAGACGATGTAGCGGTCGCGCGCAAAGGCGCAGATGTGCTGAGCAAGCATCTGGTCAAGGAAGTGGACGATATTGAAGCGCTGATGGCCAACGCGTGAACGGCAGCTACGACATAGTCATCGCGGGCGGCGGTCTGGTCGGCGCGGCGCTGGGCGTCGCGCTGTCGGGCAGTGGCCAGCGGGTTGCGGTGGTTGAGGCGTTTGCGCCCAGTCCGGCCCAGCCCAGTTTTGACGACCGAGCCACAGCGCTTGCCATGACCAGTGTCGATATCCTGCGCACGCTCGATTTGTGGCTGGCGGATGACGACGTCAGTCCAATTCGCAGTATTCATGTGAGTGATCGCGGACGTTTTGGCAGTACACGCATGCATGGCGATCAACACGGCCTCGATGCCTTTGGCTACGTGGTCGAGAACCGCGTACTGGGTGAGCGACTGTGGGCTCAGTTGGCGCATAGCGATGTTGATGTGTTTTGCCCCGCCCGTATCGAGGCCGCAACGCCGCAAGTTGGCGGCGTTGCACTCAAACTTGATGGGGACGGCGCGCGTCTCGACGCGCAGTTGTTGGTGGTCGCGGAAGGTGCGATGTCCGCGACGCGCGACTTGCTTGGTGCGGGTGTTCAGACCACCAGCTACACGCGCACGGCGCTCGTCACCAATATCACCACCGAATCACCGCATGAGGGACGCGCGTTCGAGCGCTTTACACGTGATGGCCCATTGGCGGTACTGCCGTTGACCCGCGGTCGTAGCAACGTGGTGTGGTCCGTCAAGGCTGGCGCGGCCGAAGAGCTGGTTGCGGACGACGCAAGCTTCATCAAAGCCCTGCAGGAAGCGTTCGGTTACCGTCTTGGTCATATTACTCGCACGGGCCAGCGCAGCAGCTACCCGTTGGCGAAAACGGTGGCCAAGCCGCTGCATGACGATCACTGGGTGCTGGTAGGCAACGCGGCACATGCCGTACATCCGGTGGCCGGACAAGGACTAAATCTCGGACTGCGCGATGTGGCATCACTGGCCGAACTTGTTTGGCAGCGTGGCGACCAGACCTGGCCCGAACTTCTGCAGCGCTACGTCGCATGGCGCCACGACGACCACCGGCAGGTGCTGCGTATGACCGATTCGCTGGTCAAAGTATTTACCCACGACGCGGCGCCGGTGGGCGCAGCGCGTGATGCGGCGCTCATCGCACTGCAAATATTGCCGCCCGTGAGGCGCTGGTTCGCGCGTCGGTCAATGGGCTATCGCGATGCGTTGCCAAGGCTGGCTCGTGGCGTGCCGTTGTCATGAAGCGGCGCGCAGACATCG